>CAYXFI010000098.1:0-11498 GCA_964464205.1 uncultured Cytophagia bacterium | reverse complement strand
GAGGACCCTGAGGTCGTTCGGGGCAAGCGCGTGCTGGTCGTGGAGGACGGTCCCACGCTGACGCACGGAGAGATGAGTTACGGCGCTGGCACGGTGGCGGCGCGCCGCTACGGCGCGGCGGAACTCGTCGATCCGCGGCCGTACCTGGTCGGCTCGCTTCAGGAGACGTTTCGGAAGTATCCGCAGATTGGGGCTCTGTTGCCGGCCATGGGCTACGGTGCGACCCAAATGCGCGAGCTCGAGCAGACGATCGCGGCGACTCCTGCAGACGCTGTGATCATCGCAACGCCCATCGACCTCAGACGCGTGATCAAACTGGACAAGCCGTCCACACGCGTCTACTACGAGCTGCAGGAGATCGGCCGCCCGACGCTCGAGGAGGCGCTGGAGCCGATTCTGAAGAGAGAGGCGGCCTGAGTGGGTGGCGGAGTGGGGTGCCATGGGTGAGGTGAAGGGCAAGATCGCCGTGGTGGCTCTGGGTGGGAACGCCATCACGCGGGAATTCGAGGAAGGCAACATCACGCAGCAGTTCGCCAACACCCGACGCAGCCTGGTGGGTGTGGCGGATCTGATCGAGAAGGGGTATAGGCTGGCGATTACCCACGGGAATGGGCCGCAGGTGGGCAACGCGCTCATCCGTGTGGAGGAGACCCGACATCTGGTGCCACCGCTGCCGCTTGGGGTGATTGTGGCGGATCTCCAGGGCGGCATGGGATACATGATCCAGCAGTCCCTGCAGAACAAGCTGATCAAGCGCGGCGTCCAGCGGGAGGTCTGCACGGTCGTGACTCAGGTGATCGTGGACAAGAACGACCCGTCGATTCTGAACCCCACGAAGTTTGTCGGGCCTTTCATTCCCGAAGAGCGGGTGGAAGAGCTACGCCGCACGCGCGGCTGGACGATCAAGCGGGACCCCGGGCGTGGATGGCGGCGCGTGGTACCTTCGCCGGTGCCTCTGGAGATCGTCGAGAAGGAGACGATCCGGCGATTGGTGCACCAGGGCGTGGTGGTGATCGCCGCGGGCGGAGGGGGCATTCCCGTCTACGTGGAGGAAGACGGCACGTACGAGGGCGTCGACGGTGTCGTGGACAAAGATCGGGCCGCGGCCATTCTGGCCCGGGACATCGGCGCCGAGGAGCTGTACATCCTCACAGCCGTGGACAAGGTGGCGCTCAACTTCCGCCAGCCGGATCAGAAGGAGCTGGACGAACTGACTGTGGAACAGGCCAAGGAGTATCACCGACAGGGGCACTTTCCGAAAGGTAGCATGGGGCCGAAGATCGAGGCAGCCATCGATTTCCTCGAACATGGGGGCAAAATGGCCATGATCACTTCGGTGCAGAGATTCCCGGAAGCACTGGAAGGGAAGACGGGCACCCGCATCCTGCCGTAATCAACGCGAACGGACGGAGCGTAGCGAGGAGGGAGACGGTGAAAATCCACGAGTATCAAGCCAAGGAGTTGCTGAGAGCTCACGGCGTGACGACGCCCAGGGGATCGGTCGCATCTACCCCCGCGGATGCACGCAGAGCCGCAGAGGAACTGGGGGGCCGCGTGGTTCTGAAAGCGCAGGTGCACGCGGGCGGCCGGGGTAAGGCGGGAGGGATTCGATTGGCGAAATCTCCGGAGGAGGCTGAGAAGCTGGCCGCGGAGATGATCGGAATGAAGCTGGTGACGCACCAGACCGGGCCCGAGGGCAAGATCGTGCGCAAACTGCTGGTCGAGGAGGCGCTCGAAGTGGAGCGCGAGCTGTACGCGGGAATTGTGCTCGATCGCTCGGCCGAGCAGCTGGTTTTCATGGCCAGTTCGGAGGGAGGAGTGGAGATTGAGGAGGTGGCTGCTCGTTCTCCGGAAAAGATTCTGAAGGAGTACGCGGATCCCGCGTACGGACTGGCCACTTTCCAGCTCCGGAAGCTGGCTTTCGGGCTGGGCCTGGAAGGAGATCTACTCAAGCAGGGTGTGAAGTTCTTCCGCGGTCTCTACGACGCGTACGTCGCGGTAGACGCTTCGCTCGCGGAGATCAATCCGCTTGTGGTCACCCGCGACGGCCGCCTTCTGGCGCTGGACGCCAAGATCAACCTGGACGACAACGGTCTGTTCCGCCACCCGGAGCTTTTGGAGCTGAGGGATGTCCAGGAGGAGGACCCGCTTGAGGTCGAGGCTTCCAAGTATCATCTGAACTACATTCGCCTCGACGGGAACGTGGGCTGCATGGTGAACGGGGCGGGGCTGGCTATGGCCACGATGGACATCATCAAGCTGCACGGTGGCAATCCCGCCAACTTCCTGGACGTGGGCGGTGGCGCCTCGGCCGAGACCGTGGCCAACGGCTTCCGAATCCTCCTCTCGGACAAGAACGTGAAGGCGGTGTTGATCAACATCTTCGGCGGGATCGTACGCTGCGACCGCGTAGCCCAGGGCGTGGTCGAAGCGAGTAGGGAGGTTGGTGTGAACGTGCCGGTGATCGTGCGATTGCAGGGCACCAACGCCGAGGAAGCTTCCAAGCTACTGAAAGATTCTGGCTTGGACTTCATCGTCGCCACGAACCTGACGGAGGCAGCTCAGAAAGCGGTGGAGGCTGCGAACTGAGTGGCAAGCTGAGATAGAAGCCGCAAGGGAACGCAGGAGGGTGGGAAATTGAGTATCCTGGCGAACAAGAACACGCGACTGGTCGTGCAGGGCATCACGGGGAGTGAGGGTTCCTTCCATACCCGGCAGATGCTTGAGTACGGCACCAACGTGGTTGCCGGAGTGACCCCGGGCAAAGGAGGGCAGAAGTTTGACGGGCGGGTCCCGATCTTCGACACGGTGGAACAGGCCGTGGCGGAGGCGGGGGCCAACGCCTCGGTGGTTTTTGTGCCCCCGGCGTTCGCCGCCGACGCCATCATGGAGGCTTCGGCGGCCGGTGTAGAGCTGGTGGTGTGCATCACGGAGGGGATCCCGGCCCTCGACATGGTGAAAGTGAAGGACTACCTCAGGCGCCGCGGAACCCGCCTGGTCGGGCCGAACTGTCCTGGCGTGATCACTCCCGGCGAGTGCAAAGTGGGGATCATGCCGGGTTTCATTCACCAACCGGGGAGCGTGGGCGTGGTTTCGCGCAGCGGCACACTCACCTACGAGGCGGTCTACCAGCTCACCGAGTTGGGCCTCGGACAATCGACGTGTGTTGGCATCGGAGGCGATCCCATCGTTGGCACGACCTTTGTGGATGCTTTGAAGCTCTTCCAAGAGGACCCGTACACCGAAGCGGTGGTTTTGATTGGAGAGATCGGGGGTACAGCCGAGGAGGAAGCGGCGGAATTCATCAGGAGCTCATTCACCAAGCCCGTTGTGGCCTTCATTGCGGGCAGGACTGCGCCTCCCGGACGTCGGATGGGCCACGCCGGCGCCATCATTGCGGGGGGCAAAGGTACGGCCGAAGAGAAGATCAGGGCCCTCGAGCAGGCCGGCGTGAAGGTGTGCCCCAGCCCTGCCGAAATTGGGAAAACCATGAAATCTGTTCTCAAAAAGTAGAACTGGAAGCGCTTGGTCGGAAGGAGTGAGGTGTGACCATGGGCGAAACGACCGCGGTTGAGGAGCAAAAGAAGCAAGACAAGGCCGAGCAGAAGCCCAAGGCAAAGAAGCCGGTGCCTCGGATTGAGGTCATCGAGGACTTCTGCAAGGGGTGCGAGATCTGCGTCGTGGTTTGTCCTCGGAACGTTCTGGAGATGGAAGCAGACCCGACGCGCTGGGTGGGGTCCGTCGTGAAGGTGGTGCGGCCCGAGGCCTGTACTCGTTGCATGCTGTGCGAAGTTCACTGCCCGGATTTCGCCATCAAGGTCTACTGAGAGCGGAGGGAGGTTGCATTGGCGAAAGAGATCAAGCTCTGGGAGGGAAATCATCTCGTGGCCGAAGCGGCGATAGTGGCCGGATGCCGCTTCTTCGCCGGTTATCCCATCACGCCCTCCTCGGAAATTGCCGAATACATGGCCGTTCGACTGCCTCAGGTGGGGGGCACGTTCGTCCAGATGGAAGACGAAATCGCCTCGATGGGGGCTATTATCGGGGCAAGTTTGGCCGGCGTCAAGTCCATGACGGCCACCAGTGGCCCGGGATTCTCTCTGAAGCAAGAGAACCTGGGCTTCGCCTGCATCGCCGAGATACCTGTTGTGGTGGTGAACGTGATGCGCGGCGGTCCGAGCACCGGACTGCCGACCCATCCGTCCCAGATGGACGTGATGCAGGCGCGGTGGGGGACTCACGGCGATCACTGGATCATCGCTTTGGCCCCCGCGTTCATCGACGAAATCTTCTGGGCGACCGTTCGGTCGTTCAATTTGTCGGAGAAGTACCGGGTGCCGGTCGTCCTGTTGCTGGATGAGATCCTGGGGCATATGCACGAGGGCTTCCGCATCCCGGACGAAAGCGAGATCGAGATCGTGGATCGTGCCAAGCCCACGGTGCCCCCGGAGGAGTACTTGCCCTACGACGATAGCAAGGGCGACGTCCCGCCCCTGGCTCCGTTTTTCACGGGCTACCGGTACAACGTGACGGGCCTGAACCACGACAAGTCCGGCTTCCCGACCACCAACCCCCATCTGATTCAGAGAGACATGGAGCGGCAGCGACGGAAGATCTACAACAATCTAGACGACATTCTCTGGTGGTCCGAGTACAAGCTGGACGACGCCGAGATTGCGTTGGTGGCCTTCGGTTCCATCGGTCGTAGCTCGCAGGCTGCGGTAGACCTGGCGCGGGAGGAAGGGATTCCGGTGGGAATGTTCCGTCCTATCACACTGTGGCCTTTCCCCGAGGATCAGGTGAGAGCGCTCGCGACTCGGGTGAAGCGGATCCTGGTGCCGGAGATGAATATGGGCCAGCTCGTGCTGGAGGTGGAGCGAGTGGTGGCTGGCCGCTGCGAGGTGGTGCCCGTCAACAAGGTAGGCGGCGTTCCAATTGATCCACCGGAAATCGTGGAGGCGATCAAGGCGAGGGCGTAGGCAATGGCATTCGACTACGAAAAATACCTGCGGATGGACAAGATGCCGCACATGTGGTGCCCGGGGTGCGGCATCGGCATTGTGGTGAAGGCAATGCTCCGGGCGATCGAGAAGGTAGGTTGGAGCCAGGACGACGTAGCCATCGTCTCGGGGATCGGTTGTACGAGCCGAACCCCAGGCTATGTGGACTTCAACACGCTGCACACTACCCACGGCCGGGCCCTGACTTTCGCGACCGGGTTGAAGCTGGCGCGGCCGGACAAGCACGTGATCGTGATCTCAGGCGATGGCGACGCGGCCGCGATCGGAGGCAACCATTTCTTGCACGCGTGTCGCCGGAATATCGACATGACGCTGATCGTGGTGAACAACTACATCTACGGTATGACTGGGGGTCAGGCTTCCCCCACCACACCGTTCGGCATGCGTGCATCCACGGCGCCTTACGGGGCAGTGGACCCCGCGCTCGACGTCTGTCAGGTGGCTATCGCAGCGGGAGCCACGTACGTGGCGCGGGGGACGGTGGCTCAGGGACTGTTGCTCGAGCGTTACATCCTGAATGCGTTCAAGCACAAAGGGTTCAGCGTGGTGGAGGCCGTGTCGGACTGCCCCGTGCAGTACGGGCGGCGCAATCGAATGCCCAACCCGGTGGAGATGATCCAGTGGATCCGGGAGCACGGTGTGCCGGTGACGCGGGCGAAGAACATGTCGCCCGAGGAACTGGAGGGCAAGTTCGTGACCGGGGAGCTCCACGTGGCCGAACGGGTGGAGTACACTGAGGAATACAACCTCGTCAAGGAAAGGGCCCAAAAAGCAGTGGGAGCGCGCGGATGAAGCATTGCGAACTACGGTTCGGTGGTGTCGGCGGTCAGGGAGTGATTCTGGCTGGCGTGATCCTGGCCGAGGCGGCGGTGATCTACGACGACCTCTACGCGGTCCAGAGCCCCACGTACACCGCTCAGGTACGGGGCGGAGCCACCAAAGTGGACGTGATCATCAGCGATCATCCCATCGTGTATCCACGCGCGACGCGGATCGATTTCTTCCTGGCGCTGGCTCAGCGCTCGTACGACGTGTTTCATCACCAGCTGAAGGAGGGGGGGCTGCTGCTGGTGGACGAGACGCTGGTCACGCGGGTGGATGAGGATCGGTATCGGGTGTACCGCGTGCCGATCACCGATCTGGCGGAACGCGAGATCGGCCGTGTGGTGGTGGTGAACACCATTTCGCTGGGGCTGGCCGTGGCGATGACGAAGGTGGTGTCTCGTAAGGCCATCGAGCAGGCCGTTCTGGCGCGTGCGCCCAAGGGCACGGCCGAGATGAACCTGCGAGCACTGGAACTGGGTTTTGAACAGGCGGCGAAGATGGGCTTTGAAGTGGAAGAACGTGCAGAGGAGGCTGTGTGAGAGAGCGAACGCTGGCTATTCTGAAACCGGATTGCGTGCGCAGGAAACTGGCCGGCAAGGTTCTGGACCGGATCATCGACGCGGGCTTTGACATCGTGGGCATGAAACTGGTACACCTCACCGAAGCACAGGCGAAGAAGTTCTACGAGGTGCACCGGGAACGCCCCTTTTACCGGGATTTGGTGCGCTTCATGAGCTCAGGGCAGAGCATTGCCCTCGTACTGGAAAAAGAAAACGCGGTCGCGGCTTTCCGTGAGTTGATCGGTGCTACCGACCCGCAAGAGGCTGCGCCTGGCACGATCCGTCGCGAATTCGCGGAGAGCAAGCAGGAAAATGTGGTGCACGGGTCGGATTCTCCCGAGAACGCTGCCAAAGAAATCGCCTTTTTCTTCAGCGAGGCGGAGTTGATCTCCAATCAAACCCCGGAGTAAGGTCACATGGCCGACAAGGAAGGCGCACTTGATTTGAGGGATCTGGAGGAGCTCCGGGAGATCGGCAGGGAGGTTGAGGGCGAAGCGATCATGGACGTCGCCGTGGTGGGCGGCGGTACCATGGGGCGCGGCATTGCCCACGCGCTGGCGGCGAAGGGCATCAATGTGATCCTGATCGAGAAGGACGAGGAGGCCGCTAAGCGAAGCCGAGAACAGTTGGAAGAAGATCTCGACCATGAGATTCAGCGCTGGGCCCTTACGGAAAGCGACAAACGCGCCATTCTGGCTCGCATTCAGATGTCGACAGATCTCGACGAACTCGAACGCTACGATGTGGTCATCGAGGCGATCACTGAGAACCTTCAAGCGAAGCAGGACCTGTTCCGCCGCCTCGATGAGGTCTGCCCCCCCGAAACGATCTTCGTGACCAACACTTCCACCCTCAGCATCACCGAGATCGCCGCGGCCACCAGACGGGAGGACCGGGTGATCGGGATGCACTTCTTGAATCCCGTGCCCAAAGTTCCGCTGGTGGAAATAGTACGCGGTCTGAAAACCTCCGATGAGACGTTCGAAAACGCCAAGCGCCTGGCCGAACGCCTGGGCAAGACGGCGGTGGAGGTCTACGAATACCCCGGCTACGTGACCACGCGCGTCATCGTGACGATGCTGAACGAGGCGATGCACATTCTGATGGAAGGCGTGGCCTCGGCCGAGGGTATCGACACGGCGATGAAACTGGGCTTCAACTTCCCCGTGGGCCCGCTCACCCTTGCGGACATGATGGGTCTGGACGAGGTCATGGCCTGGATGGAAACCCTTTTCCGCGAGCTGGGCGATATGAAGTACCGGCCCTGCCCGCTACTGCGTAAGCTGGTGCGCGCCGGGCATCTCGGGAAGAAAACGGGTCGCGGGTTCTTCGTGTACGACGAGACGGGCAAGAAGATTGGGGTGGCTCAATGAAAGTGCTGGTGCTGAACTGCGGCAGCTCCTCCGTGAAATATCAGCTCATTGACACCGAGGAGCGGAAGGCGCTGGCCACGGGGAACGTGTCGCGCATCGGCATGAGCGGCGCGGTGCTGACGCACCGACGCTACGATGGCGACGAAGTGAAGCTCAGCGGCGAGATCCTAGATCATCAGGTGGCCATCGAGTACGTCTTGAGTATCTTACTTTCCAAGAACCACGGTGTGCTGAAGGACCGCAGCGAGATCGATGCTGTGGGGCATCGCGTGGTTCACGGTGGGGAGCGTTTCACCGGGAGTGTGCTCATCACTTCAGACGTCCTCAAGATGATCCGGGAGTGCATCGACCTGGCGCCTCTGCACAATCCCCACAACCTCCGCGGTATCAACGCGTGCCTGCAGCTGTTGCCCGGCACCCCCCAGGTGGCCGTATTCGACACAGCGTTCCACTCGCAGATGCCTGCCTACGCCTACATCTACGGTATCCCGTACGTGCTGTACAAGCGGTACGGCATCCGTCGGTACGGTTTCCACGGCACGAGCCACTTCTACGTTTCCCGCCGCGCTGCCGAGCTTCTCGGAAAACCGGTCGAAGAATTGAACATGGTCACTTGTCACCTGGGCAATGGCTGTAGCGTCGCGGCTGTGAAAGGGGGCGTTTCGGTGGATACTTCGATGGGGTTTACTCCCCTCGAAGGGCTGCTGATGGGCACCCGCTGCGGGGATCTCGACCCAGCGGTGATCTTGCACGTGATGGGAAGGGAAGAGATCGGTCTCAGCGAGGCCAACACACTGCTGAACAAGCATAGCGGGTTGCTGGGGATCTCGGGAGTTTCCAGCGACATGCGCGATATCGAGTCGGAGGCGGAAGAAGGCAATCGTCGGGCGCAACTGGCCCTGGACGTGTTCTGCTATCGGCTGCGCAAGTACGTCGGGGCCTACGCCGCGGCGATGGGTGGCCTGGACGCCATCGTGTTCACCGCCGGGATCGGCGAGAACTCCCCGATCGTGCGTCGCAAGAGCCTCGAGGGTTTGGAGTTCCTCGGCGTGAAGCTCGATGAAGAGAAGAACGAGAGCATGGTGCGACGCCGCGAGGGAGTGATCAGCGCTGAGGATTCCCGCGTGGCCGTTCTGGTGGTACCCACCAATGAGGAGCTGGTGATTGCGCTGGATACGGCCGAAATCGTCTCGAAGGCGCAGGAACGGGAACCGCTTGGGGTAGTGAGCGCCGACTGATCGCCGTACCGGGGGCGCCCACTTGGGCGCGCGGTTTTCTTGTGCTTTGCGAGTGGTGGGACCGGAATGCTGGAACGTGGGTCGGAAGGGAAAGGATGAGGTGACGGATGCGCAAGATCGTGGCGAAGGAGGTCCTTGCACCGGGCATCAAGAAATTCGTGATCGAACATCCGCAGATCGCCCGCAAGCGGCAGCCGGGTCAGTTCGTGATCGTGCGCGTGCACGAGGGCGGGGAGCGTTTCCCCCTGACGATTGCCGACGCCGACCCGGAGGCCGGGACGGTAACGGTCGTGGTTCAGGAAGTGGGCCACTCCACCATCGAGCTGGGCCACAAGGAGCCGGGTGAGTATATCATGGATCTGGTGGGACCGCTCGGCAAGCCCACGCCCATCAAGAAGTACGGAAGGGTGGTGTGCATGGGTGGCGGAGTGGGCGTTGCTGAGATCTACCCCGTGTCGCTTGCCTTGAAGGACGAAGGGAACGAGGTGGTGGGCATCATCGGAGCCCGCACGAAGGACCTGTTGATCATGGAAGAGGAAATGCGGGCCGCTACGCACCAGCTCATAGTCTGCACGGATGACGGGAGCTACGGCGTGCACGGACTGGTGACGAAACCTCTGCAGGAGATGATCGACCGGGGCGAGAAGATCGACCACGTCTTCTGCATAGGTCCCGTCCCGATGATGCGGGCTGTTGCCGAAGTGACCCGCGGCCCGGCGATTCCGACGAGCGTGAGCCTCAATCCCATCATGGTGGATGGAACGGGCATGTGCGGCGCGTGCCGGGTGACGGTGGGTGGCGTCACCCGTTTCGCCTGCGTGGACGGCCCCGACTTTGACGCTCACCAGGTGGATTTCGATGAGCTGATGAAACGGCTGGCTCAGTATCGCGAGGAGGAGCAGCGGAGCTTGGAGATGCTCCGGCGCAGGATGGGCATGGCGACCGAAGGACGGGCGGCGGCGAGCTGACGCAACCAGGAACGGTCAACAGGGCTGGAGGACGAGGATGGCGAAAGCAGTAATTCCAACCAAAACCCCGATGCCGGAGCAGGATCCGAAGGAGAGAATACACAATTTCCACGAAGTTCCTTTCGGCTACACGGAGGAGATGGCCATACAAGAGGCGCAGCGCTGTCTCCAATGCAAGAAGCCGCCGTGCATCGCCGGATGTCCGGTGAACATCGACATCCCAGCTTTCATCAGTCTCATCGCCAAGGGCGATTTCCTCGGGGCGGCGCGCAAGATCAAAGAGGCGAACCTCTTGCCGGCCGTCTGCGGCCGGGTTTGCCCACAGGAGGACCAGTGCGAGAAGCTGTGCGTTCTGTCCAAGAAATTTGAGCCGGTGGCCATCGGGCGGCTGGAACGGTTCGTGGCCGACTACGAGCGCGAGAGCGGCAAGGTTCAGCGGCCGAAGATCCCCAGACGGACCGGCAAGAAAGTGGCGGTGGTTGGAGCGGGCCCGGCGGGCCTTACGGTCGCGGCGGATCTGATCCAGCAGGGACACGATGTGACCGTATTCGAGGCCCTGCACGCGCTGGGTGGGGTGCTCGTCTACGGCATCCCGGAGTTCCGACTGCCGAAGAGCATCTTGCAGTCCGAGGTGGACTACCTGGCCTCTCTGGGCGTGCACTTTGAGCCCAGTTACGTGATCGGAAAGACGGAGACGGTGGATGAGCTCTTGGAGCGCTTCCATGCGGTGTTCCTGGGGCTTGGAGCTGGCCTTCCGCATTTCATGCGGATTCCTGGAGAGAACCTGAACGGAGTGTATTCCGCTAACGAGTACCTCACACGGGCCAATCTGATGCGGGCGTACCTGTTTCCGGAATGGGACACGCCGATCAAACGGGGCAAGAACGTGGCGGTGATCGGCGGCGGCAATACCGCAATGGACGCAGTTCGGACAGCCCTGCGCTTGGGAGCGGAGAACGCGTACCTGATCTATCGACGGTCCCGTGCGGAGATGCCGGCGCGCGACGAGGAGATCCATCACGCGGAAGAGGAGGGTGTGCAGTTCCGCCTGCTGGAGAAGCCCGTTCGGATCATCGGGGATGAAAAGGGTTGGGTGAAGGAAATCGAGCTGATCAGCATGAAGCTGGGCGAGCCGGACGAGTCCGGTCGCAGGCGACCCGTGCCGATCCCGGGGTCGGAGCACCGGCTGAAGGTGGACACCGTGGTGGTGGCCATCGGTCAGGGAGCCAATCCGTTGCTCATTTCGGCCACGCCCGGGCTCAAAACCAACAAGTGGGGCTACCTGGAGGTGGACCCGGAGACGGGACAGACCTCGCGCGAACGGGTGTTCGCCGGGGGCGACATCGTGCGCGGCGGCGCCACCGTGATTCTGGCGATGGGCGACGGACGGAAGGCAGCCCGGGCCATCCATGAGCTGATCCGCTGAGCCCCAGGAGGCTTGAGGCAAATCTATTAATTTGTTGAAGTTAGTGGTACCCGTGCCCACGATTTTCTCCTTGACAATTTGGGCACG
>CAYXFI010000097.1:0-11557 GCA_964464205.1 uncultured Cytophagia bacterium | reverse complement strand
GAGTACGGGAGGTCAAGGAGGGATGTCGGACTACCGAATTGACTTGAGCGGCAAGGTGGCGCTGGTGACGGGCGGCTCCAGGGGAATCGGGCGAGCCATCGCCGTGGCCCTGGCGCGGGCCGGTGCCGACGTCGCGATCAACTACTTGCGGCGGCGCGAGATGGCCGAGGAGACGGCCCGGGCGATCGAGGCGGAGGGCAGGAGGGCCTTGCTGATCAAGGCGAACGTGGGTCAGCCTGAGCACGTGGACCGAATGTTCACAACGATCGCGGACGAGTTCGGTTACCTGGACATTCTCGTCAGCAATGCGGCTTCCGGTGTGCTGAAGCCATTCCTGGACCTAACGATGAAGCACTGGCGCTACACGGTGGACATCAATGCCGGGACGCTCATCCCCCTTGCTCAGCACGCTGTGCGCCTGATGACCCGCGGGTCCGGTCGCATCATCGCGGTGTCCAGTCTCGGTGCAACCCGCGCGATCCCGTACTACACCCTGGTGGGGGCCTCCAAGGCGGCACTGGAATCGCTCGTGCGTCATCTGGCTGTGGAGCTTGCGCCGCGCGGGATACTGGTGAACGCTGTGTCGGCTGGAGTGGTGGAGACGGACGCACTGCGGCATTTCCCCAATCGAGAGCAGTTGCTCCAGGCTTCGTTGGAACGGACCCCCGCGGGCCGGCTGACCAGGCCGGAAGACGTGGCCGACACGGTATTGTTCCTTTGCTCGGACCTGGCTCGGATGATCGTGGGCCAGACGATTGTAGTGGACGGCGGCTACTCCATTCTGGCTTGAAGCGGAAGCGCGACCCGAACGGGTAGACGGGGCGCCCGACAGGGGGCCCGGCGGGCTCGTTGCCTGGGCGCGCTCGGGACAACAAAAAAGCGGGCCCGCGGGGCCCGCCGCACAGTCGCTCCGGACGATTTCGAACGTCGATCACATCTGCAGCAGGAAGCTGAAGATGTGACTGTTGCCGAGGATCCGGAAGTTCGTAAGGGCGTAGTCCAACCGGAAGGATGCCCAACCCAGATCGTACTGCAGACCGCCCCCGAAGGTGTAGCTGGCGGTGTCGTAGGTGTTGAATTCGTCTTTGGTCAGGGGGATGCCGTAATACCCACCGCGCAGGAACAGGATCTTGTTCCACTCGTACTCCGCTCCGAATCCCGCACGCATCAGCGAGTCCATGCCGTCCCACATTTCGTAGCACAGGGTCAGTCGGTTTTGATCGGAGACGGCGATCTGGCCCTGCCCGCCAATCAGCTCGATGGAGGTGCCCATGCGGAAAGTGAGGGGCAGTGGCCAGTCGAGGGTCTTGAGCTCGGCGCTGACCTTGCGTTCGGCGGGATTGTTCGCGTAGCGGTCGTGAGTGACGCGCAGGTCCGGGCCGCGCAGGCGCATGCTGCCGCCGAAGTTGCTGAGGCTCATGCCGAGCCGCATTCCCAGCACGCCAGTGTCCAGCAGTGACCCGAGGTCGAGTGCCAGAGTGCGCGCCTTTTCGCGCCAGATGCCCTCGTTGATGAACTTCACCTTGAGTCCCAGCGTGAGGCGGTCCGTCACGTACCGCGCGTAGCTCAATCCAATGGCGTAATCCTGGATCCGGTAGTAGGTGTCGAAGCCGTCCGGATGTTCAAGAGTGGTGACCTCGATGTCATCGGTACCGACGTAGTTCACACTGATACCGAAAGCGCTGGCCGCCGGGAGCGGGAGCACGAGGCCGACGAAGGTGTGGTAGATTCCAGCGTTGTCGTACAGGTTGGAACGTGACACGAACAGTGTGCGCTTCTTGAGCGTGGAGATCGCGCCCGGGTTCCAGTACAGGGAGGCGGGCTCGTCGGTGAGCGAGACGGCCGTGCCACCCAGCGCCGCGGCGCGGGCACCTACCATCAGCTTGAGGAATTGCCCGGCCGCTGTACCAACACGGCTGATGTCCTGGGCCATCGCTGAGGAAACCGAGAGCACGGTTCCTATCGTAAGGACTGCCACGATTCTCTTCATTTTCGCTCCCTCGCCTTGGCTCCTTTCCAACTGAGGCGTCAAGCGGCCCGGAGTGGAGCGCCACCCCGGGCCGTTTCGTCAGCGAATGATGGAGAACTTGCCGATCTTCTTGGCCCCGTTCGGGGTCTCAACCACGTACAAGTAGAGACCGTAGGCGATCTCCTGCCGGTTGAAATTGAGCATGTTCCACACTTCGGTGGAGTTCGTGGCGCTATTGTGCTCGATCTCCGCCACTTTCTCGCCAGCCATGGTGAAGATCGAGATTGTGCATTCGTTCGGCAGGTTCGTGAAGTGAATCTGCGGCTGATTCGGGTCGATCTCCCACTCCGCCGACACGACGTAGGGGTTAGGCACGACGCGGATCTTGTCGAGGTCTTCGTCCATGATGTCTCGGAGCGTGAACGGAGTGGTGTCGATCTCGAAGAGGTCGCGACCGGCCATGAAAGGCTTGGTGGTCACGACCTTGTACACGTCGCCCGTCGTCGGCGGGACGTTCTCCACGCTCGTGTCGGGGTTGGCTTTGATGATGAACTTGTAAGTGAACCGGTTCCCTTCCCGCAAATTGATCACGTCGCCGCTCGTCCAGGTGCTTTTCATTTCGTCGGTCGTGTCCGTGGCTGCCTGCGGGAAGACACCGAGTTCCACTTTCTCGCCGGTGGTCAGGTTGATGACTTCAAACGGAACGTGGAAGCCAGACGGTGCGAAAGCATCCGATCCTTGCTCGGTGAAGCGGATCTCGTAGTCGGCCGGGGGCGGATTCGGGCCAGCGGTGGATAGTTCCACGATCCAGGTCGTGGACGACTCTCCGCCATCGGCGCGCCGCCAACCGGAGCTGTCCTCGAGCAGAGTGATGCCCGGGTAATCGATGATCTCCAGCCGGATGCCATCGAAAATCGGGCCTTCCTCGCCGTTTAGCTCGGTGGCGTTCGACACCACTTCCTCCCCGGTGGTCTGGTCGACGACGTCGTAGACCAAGGTGCCCGGCTGCGTCGTGTCGTCGAAGGACAGGGTGTACTTGTGACCCGTGACGGCGTATTCGTCGATCACGACGACGGAGATGGGACCATTGCCCAGCGTGCCCGCCAGAGGTCGTACTTCGATTTCGGGGCCGACGTAGTTGGACGCCGGCGGCCCTGGCACCACCTGGACGAGATTGGGATCCGTCCCAGGATTCATCCCTTTGGCGCACTCGAGGTAGTTCAGCGGTGCCCAGCCGTCGGGATTCCACTGCGGATCGGGGAGCACACCGCGGTCGTACGAGGTGACCGAGTACCAGTAGGTGACGCCGTTCTTCACGTTGTAGTCGGTCCACGAATGCACGAGCCCGGTGTCCTTGCCGCGGTCCAAGTGGGGGTACTCAGGATCCAGCCCGGTGATCCCGTCCTTCACGTCAAACTGAGCCACGGGGATGAATCCGACTTCCACGCCCTGTCCGTCGTAGATCTTCTCACCCCACTCGTTGTTGACGGGCGGGGAGGTGGTCTTGTAGATCTTGTAGCCCTCGAAGTCGCGATATCCGGTCATGATATCGACCGATTCCTCCGCGGAGCGGTCCCAGTAGAGCGTCACCTTTCCGTCGCCGGGTACAGCGACTACCTTGGGAGGCTTGGGCGGATCCGCTCCGAGGTAATTCAGCTCGTACATGAGCTGAGCGGTACGGGCGTTGAACTTGGCATCTTCGATGTCGTCGCCCATGAGCAAGCAGAAAGCGAAGGTCGTAGTGTCGCCCGCGGGCAAGGTGAATGGCCCGGAGCTCATGATGAACACGCAGTCAAGGCCGTTCGGAAACATCTCCTGGATGCCTTCGGGGGAATCGAAGTGGGGATCCAGGGTGCCGTCGGGCGCAGGCCAGAAGTAGGCGTCGTCTTCTTCTGGCTTGAGTCCAGAGGTGTCGCCGCTGATCACCTTATAGGTGATCAGCTCGGTTCGGCTGTTGTCGATCTGGCCCGGTCGGTTTTCCCACTCGAACCAATGCCAGTCCGTCAGTCCGAGCTGCTCGCCTTCGGGCTCGTCCACGATGCCATCGTGATCGTTGTCGATGCCGTCATTGGGGGGAGCGTTGGGCGTTTCCAGCAGCTTGATCGCGGGGATGACCTTGTACTCGGGTCCGGGGAAGTCGCCCGTGCCGTAACGGTAGTCGTAAATGAAAGCCATGTTGTAGTTGTAGGTGGTGTCGTTGACCGGATCGTACTCGGCCAGGATGTACGTCATCCAGTCCATTCGGTCGTTGAGGGTGCTAGTGAGATTGTACTCGGGTACGTCCGTGTCGTTGTAGAACCCGACGTAGACGCCCTCGTAGTCCCACTGGCTGTGATTGATGATCTTGGTCACGAAGAACAGGAAGTCTTCCGCGTAGGAGCGCCCATAGGATAGCACCCACATGTCCATCTCGATTCCCAGAGCGAATCCCTGGTCAAGCAGGGCGTCGCTCTCGGCGTAGGGCACTCCGTTGTTGTTGAGGTCGTAGTCGGTCATGGCGAAGAACACTTCTTTGTCCGCGGTGAACTGCCCTTCCAGCACTTCACCAGTGAAGGGGTCCACCGCCCAGGGCCCAGGCCACTTGCGGTTGCCATTCTCGTCCTTCGGCCAGCTCTCGGGCAGGGTACTGGTGGCCATTAGGGGCAAGCTCCCCAGCACGGAGCCGGGATAGACGTCGCCAACCGTCAAGTCGCCGGAGTGGAGCTTGCCCAGACTGCCAGCCTTGGGGCCCCAGTCGTTGGCGTTGAACTCGGCGGAGACCGACGGCCCGGCGATGTAGATGGAATCGCCGGTCTCCGTGTCGAAACGCGTGGGATTCCACGGACCCTCCGGCACGCCCAGGATCATGGAAAGGTCCGGAATGTAAGACCAGCCTTTGTAGAATGCCGAGGGAATCTTCGGACGGTAGTCCCACGTAGCCAGACGCCCATCGTTGAACACGGCGTGCTGGATTTTGCCTGCATCGAGCAACCCGACGGAGTTGTCGATGGTCCTTTCGGGTTTGTGAAGCCGGGGCGTATGCTTGGAGGCGTCAGCCGACCATGCCATCTGCCCCAGCCCGAACAAAAGGATCAAAGCTCCTGCGGTGAGGGCAACAGGGCTTTTTCTCATCACTCCCTCCAATTTCGTTCCTACTCCCATGCCACGGAGATCGGATTCTTGACGACGAATACAGTCGCTCCCCCCTTCCCCATCGTCGTCGCATGCATCACCGGAACTCGATCCGCAGACCCAGGTCGATGAACCGGCGCGGCCCAAAATGATGCGGCCGGTCGTAGTAGGTGCTGGTCTGGGTGCGGCTCATGAAAGGACCGGGATCCGTCGGGCTTCCCGTTTCCGGGTAGACCCACAGGACGTTCTTCCGGTCGAGCAGATTGTGTACGCGCGCCAGCAGACCCACACGCATGGTTCGGCCAATCAGGAAGTCTTTGCGAAAAACCGCGTCGATGGTGAAGGTCCACGGCCGACGTGCAGTATTCGGCTCGAGCCTCTGGCCACCCACTGTTGGCGTGTACGGATAGCCGCTCCCGGCCCTCACCACAAACTGATACACCATGTTCTGGAAGGGCTTGATGCCGAACAGTTGAGGTCCGCCGTTCTCAGGGACGGCAAACCCAAGGGATGCGTCGATCACGTGCGTGCGATCCCAGGGCATCAGATACTCGCGCTTCGGATGGGTCTCCTGCGTGTCGCCCTCCCAGTACCCAGCCCAGGAGTAGTACTTGTTGGCCTTCGCCACAGACCAGGTGTACTCGATGTCCATGAAGTAGTAGTGGCTCAACCGTTTGTGAAGCGAAATGTCGAGGCCCTTAGAGCTCCCGAAGTCGCTGTTCGTGATGATCGAGTAGCTGTAAAGGCCGAGGCTATCGGGATCGAATCCGGTGATTCGGTAGCTCCCCGGGTCGCCGTTGTTCTCTTTGGCCCATGCGGCGACGGACAGCCTCCAGTCCTCACCAAATTGCTGGTCCACTCCGATTTCGTACTGAATCGTCCTCGCCGCGTCCATGTTGGCCCAGCCGAACAGCGGCAACGGCGAATTGAGATTGAGGGTCTGGTTCGTGTAGAGGTCGCGGTAGTCCGGCACCTGGAAGAAGTGGCCGTAGGCGAAGTGGAACGTGGCCTTGTCGGTGATCGGGTAGCCGATTCCCAGACGTGGGCTCAGCTGCCATTTCTTCTTGCCGGTCACAATCGGCGAAGAAGGATCGTCCCAACGCTGCCAGGCACGACCTTTCGAGTCGGCAAAGTCCCAGCGCAAGCCCGCGTTCACGATGAACGACTGGAACTCCATCTTGTCCTGGATGTACGCAGAGGCCTCGACCGGATGGGTATAGTAAAACTCCGGATACGGGTTGGCGATGTACGGGTGCTGGATCTCCAGGAACCAGAGGTCCATCCGCTTGTAGTCGAAACCCATCTTGATCTGGTGGTTGCGGTGGATCTGCCAGGTGAGGGATCCCTGCAACTGCCAGGTTTGCTGGTAGTTGCGAGTCCAGTACTGGGTGGTCCAGCCGTGGTACACGTGCTTGATACGGCCATCCGGGAGGGTGTCGTAGCGGACGAAGACCAGGTCGTCACGGAAGCCGTTGTGCCAGGAGCGCTGCGGGTATTCCTGGGGACCAAAATCCGCTCCCGGCAGGAACTCCTGGAACAGATCCGCGTGGCCTGGGGTCAGTTCGTGGTCGTTGATGCCGTAGACGCGGTACTTGCGGAACTTCCAGAAGCGCGACGCGCGAATTTCGTAGAACAGCCTGGGCGACACCTGGTGCGTCAGGAAGATGCCCTGGCGCTCGGTCTTGTCGGTGACGATGTGCCGTCCCTTCTCGCCGAAGCTGTTCCAGAAGTCGTAGTTCCGGAAGCGCCGTTCGTTGAAACTGAAGGGGAACAGGAGTTTGAGCGAGGGGGAGATGCGCCAGGTGATCTTGCCGGTGATGTCCCAGTTGGTGTAGAAACCGTAGGCGCGCCACCCCGCCTTGTCGTCCCACCGGATCAGCTCGGGGATGCCGTCACCTTCCAGGCTGTCGTTGGTGCTGGGCACGTGGTCGAGACCCCAGTCGTCCTTGAGGGCCCAGGCCTTGCGCCAGGCACCCGTGGCCCAGTGCCGCAAGACATCGCCGACGAACTGATACTTGTTCGTCTTCGTCTTGAGCTCCTCGATGCTGTTGGCTTCGGTGATGATCCCCGCCTCAATTTGCTCCTGGATCTTCTTGTAGCGGGGGTCGTTCGGATTGTTCAGCACGTCGATGAGCGGAGTTGGGTCGTAGGTGAACTTGTCGTACTCGAGAACGGCGTACCGCCGGTATCCCTGTTCGCCGGAGAGGAAGAAACTCAGACCTTTCAGGATAGGAATGGGGCCGCTCAGCGACCCGATGACCTGGTGGGCGTTCCTGAGGTCGTCACGTTCGCTGCCCAGCCAACCGGCTACCTCACTGGAGTTCACCTCCAGCATCGACGTCAGCCTGCGGCCACCCTCCTTCGTCACGATGTTCACGACGGCGGACTGAGCTTCGCCGTACTCAGCGTCGAAGGCGCCGACGATGACCGTGAGTTCGTCAATGGCCTCCCGGTTGATTTGCGTACCCATGCCCGCGTAGATGGCGTCCTCAACGTACACACCGTCGATCATGTAGGCGATCTGGCCGCTTCGTCCGCCGCGCACGTGGGTCTGATCGAGGCCGCGGGTGTCGAAGCCGGGGATCTTGTTCTGGTAGCCCTCCATCTGCATGATGCCGGAGGAGAGGGTCATGATGTCCTGAACCGTGTTGACGGGCATGTTGGTGATCATCTCGGCGCTGTACACGTTGCGCTTGGCCGTCACTTCCGGCTGGATCAGCGGCCGTTCCGCCTCCACCACGATGGCTCGGCCGAGGTCGACCACGGTCGGTTCCAGTTCGAAGTTCACCTTGGTCGTCAGATCCACGGACACGCGCACGCCCGTGCGAGTCACGGTCGTGTAACCAATCATTCGGGCGGTAACGTTGTACGTGCCCGGTGGGACGTTGATGATGAAGTAGTAGCCGTTGTCGTCGGTGGCCGCGCCTAGCGTGGTGCCCTCCACGATCACGTTCACCCCCGGTAGGGGCTCGCCGGTCTGCTTGTCCTTGACCACCCCCTCGATCTTGCCCGTCGTCCCCGAGAAGGCCTGACCAACGGCCAGCAGTCCGAGGACCAGGGCAAGAATCGAACCTTTCCAGAATGTTCCACCTTTCACGGCTTTCACCTCCCTCGACTTGTCGGGCGAACTATTCGCAAAAAAGCTGAAACCTGTGGCCGGTGGAGTACGTCAAAATACCGTCCCAAAACAAAATACCCTCCTGCCCCACCTACAGGGAGCGTGCAGGAGGGTACAGGCGCGGCGAACCACCGGCGGGCGCCAACCTACCCGGTGGTTCGCTTTTTAGTTTAACCCGCCTCGCTGCAAATGTCAAGCGAAAAATGTTTCTTCGCTTTCGTTTTTAACAGGGTGTGCGAACCGACCCACGAACCGGGAATCAGAGCCTCCCTGGGGTGGCCAACCGTACAAACGCCGCGGAGATCTCGCCCAGAACCGTTCACACGCGCAGGAAAATTCGCTGGCGGTACAGGTGGTACAGGAACAGCCACTTGACGGCCACCACAGTCACGACCCACACGAGCAACTGGTACGAGCCGCAATGGTCCACGAAGCCACGAATGAATATGGCTGCCACTGTCCGGAAATCGAATTGACTCTGAAGCACGTAGATGGTGATCGGGTTAACGCCGATCACGATGAAGAAGAAAGCCCAACGGCGCCAGCCCTTCACGTCAATGATCCAGTAGAAGAGAGCCAGCAGTAGGAGGCTCCACCCTCCTGCGTAGAGGACATACGAGCTCGTCCAGATGTTCTTGATGATCGGGAAGTCGAGGCTCCAGAGCAGACCGAGGCCGAGGGAAACCACTCCGGCTACGGCGAGCCCCATCGCCTTCGTGTTGGGGGCACGATTGGTGCGCAGCCAGTGTCCCGCCATCACTCCCAGCAGGGTGGTGGCCACCGCGGGAAAGGTGGAAAGAATGCCCTCGTTGTCTCCGAACGCGTAGCAGCAAAAGCGCCCCGGCAGGAAGAGCTGATCGATGTAGGCGGCGAGATTTCCCTGTGGGGTCAGATTGCCCGCCCCGTAGCCCGGCACCGGCACCAGTTTCATCACCGCCCAGTATCCCACCAGGAGTCCGCCCATCCAGAGGATCTGCCCGCGAAGACCGAAGTTCAGCACAATCAGTGCGGCGAAAAAGTAGCACAGCGCGATGCGTTGCAGGACTCCCGCGATCCGAAAGTGGTCGAATTCGAAATCGAGGAGTCCGTTGTAGACGAGGCCGAGGATGAAGAGCAAAATCGTGCGTCGAACGACGCGCCAGTAGATTTGCCGGCGGGAGGCTCCTCTCTCCAGTTTGCGTAGGATGGAGTAGGGCAGCACCGCTCCCACGATGAAGAGAAACAGGGGGAAGATGAGGTCGTAGAAACGGAACCCTGCCCAGGGGACGTGCCGGAACTGGGTGTGTAGCGCCTGGAAGAATGAATTGGGGAACGTGCGGTAGAGAGCGTGAATCAGTGCGCCACCGCCCGTGATCCAGAACATGTCAAACCCACGGAGCGCGTCGATGGACACGACACGCTCGGAAACGGTGTGTGGACTAGCGTGCTGGGCAGCCACTGTCTCCTCCTCGAGTGGTGTGGTCCGAATAGGTCACGACGGAGCCGAACAGGGTTTCATCGGCGAACAAACAGCAACTACCGCGGCAGTGCCTCGCAGTCGTTTTGGCCCGAAGCACGCCTTTCGGTCGCGCCGTTCGTTGTCTTCCGCGGCGCGACTGTGGGCCCGGAAAAGTAGCCAATTCCCCACCCCATGTCAAGGCGGCAGCGTTTTCTCTCCCGAATCTGCTGGTCCCCAGCCGGGGAAGGTTGGTCGTGGCTTGTCGCATGAGGGTGCCCGAAGAGCGGGCAGGCGGCGCAGACAGTTCGGGCGAGTGAGCGCAAGGGCATGGAGCGTCGGCGGCGCGCACGTGAGCGTGGCGGACGATTGGCACCGTTGCTGTATCTTCGCGATTGGGGACTGAGCACGGAGGGCTTGATACGGAGGGTGCAGTCCCTCACCCCGGGCGTCGGGGAGCTCCCTCCGGCGAGTGACGGCTTCACGCACTCTACCGGGGAGAGGGCGCGCGGCGGGCAGTTCCCGCCTGCTCCGCCGGTGGACGCAGAGCGAGAAAAAACGGCGTCCCTTGTGGAACGCCGCTGTCGGTACAATGCCGTGCGCCGGAGCGTCTACTCGTACCAGAATTCGTAGAGATCGTCTGCCGTGAACGGGTACTTCCAATTGTTGATCAGGGTCAACCGGATGCCGTCGAACTCGAAGCTCATTGAATCCTGAAAGACCACGTCGCGGACGATGTAGGCGAGGCGATTCAGATCGCCGATGTAGACCAGCAACTCGTTGCCCCGCTCGGCAAAACCCAAGCGGTAGCGGTGTTTCACCATCTTCTTCAGGTCCACCTTCTCCAGCAGCAGCTGCCCGCGAGCGTTGCCGGCCAGATGCTCGACATGGGGTTCCCAGAAGTAGCTCTCCTCCACCAGCAGCCTGCCGTTCTTCGTGCGGATTTTGATGGCCGACCAGGAGTACACGGCGCCGTATACGTGGAAAGTACCCTCCACCTCCGTGTCGGAACGGAAGAAGCCCTCGAGCCAGATTTCGCGGTCGGAAACGTACACCTTGAAACGATCGCCCTCGATGCTGTTGCCGAGTGGGTAGAGGATTTTCTCCTCGAAGTCCCCGATGATCACGCGGTCGATGTTGTCGTATGCGATGCGCAACCAGATGGGTATCTCCTGATTGTCGATGAGGAGGGTGCCGTACCACTCTCCGTCGTAGCGTTCTTGAGGATCAGTGGGGCTGGAGCAGCCGACGGCCAGTGCGATCCACGCCGCCAGCGCCCCCCAGAGAAGCCCATATCTTCGGTCGATGCTCAATCTCGCCTCCCGTGGGGTCCTGTACGAAAACCGAGCAGTCTACACCCCTACAAACGCCGCGGTCAGCCGAAAAGCTCCCGGGGACCAGGAGCTCACCACGGGCGGGTTACCCACCTACCCACTGGGCAATCCACCCGTGAACTGTGTTCCACCACAGTTTAGAGTTCTGAGGCTTCTGTACCCAGTGATCCTCGTCCGGGAAGTACAGCAGCTTGGAAGGCACTCCCTTCCGCTGCAACGCCGTGAACATGGCCAGCCCCTGCGTGACCGGCACACGAAAGTCGTTTTCCCCGTGGATGACGAGTGTCGGTGTCCTGAAGTGTTGCACGAAATTCGACGGGGACCATTTCTCGTAGAGTGTGGGGTCTTCGAAGTAGGGTCCGCCGAACTCCCACTCGGGGAACCACAGCTCTTCGGTACTGTAGTACATCATCCGCTGGTCGAACACACCGTCGTGGCAGATGAGAGCGCGGAATCGGTCGGTGTGTCCCGCGATCCAGTTGATCATGAAGCCGCCGTAGCTGGCCCCCGCCGCCACCACCCGGGTCGAATCGATCCAGGGAAAAGCCGCCAACAGCGAGTCGAGACCGGCCATCAGATCCCGATACGGA
>CAYXFI010000096.1:0-11558 GCA_964464205.1 uncultured Cytophagia bacterium | reverse complement strand
GTCTGTTCACGCAGCTCTCTGCGCGGCCTCTGTGCCCTCGGTGCCTCTGTGGTTTGTCTGCGCTTTTTCACAAGGCTCCTAACAAAGACTCTGTGCACTGCTGTCAGGGGTGGGACGGCCCACATGCTGGGGGACGACGTGCTGGATGATGCTCCAGGGGGAGTAGCACCCACGTGAGTTTGGAACCGCGTCGTCCGGCGGGGCTGCCGCGCTGCTTCCCCGAGACGGCGGCCGAGGAACCAAACACCAGGCGCGTACGTTTCTTGGACGCGGATTCCAAGTGGGGCGGGCTCGGTCTTTCACACTGGTTCGGTCAGCCATCCTCCCTCATACGCACGCATCGGAAACTGGACGGAACTCCCTGACACATCCTGTCGGACACCTATTCCTGGGCTCTTCATTGGCCAGAGGCGCCGCGTTCTCGCGACCGAGAGTCCCACGGAAAGACGGCACACCCTTTGCCAAACTCCTTGTCCGGTGCATTCGAAACTGGGGCGGTCGCAGAGCGTACCGGCCGGAAGTCGGGAAACCCCAGCAACGTGTGTCCAAGAAGCCGATTCTCCGGACGTTACGCGTGTGTTTGCTGACGATTGTCGAATGTTGCTTGTGTCTGCACTGAGGTTTTGTGAAACAGTGAGGCGCAGTTTTCCGGCATGACCGAAAATCGTACGTCACTGAGCGGTATTGAGCCAGAGGGCCTCGACCGAATCGCGGCTGTGGCCACGCTGGTGGAGGCCATCGCCGCGCGCGGCGACCTACCGGAGATCTTCCAGATTGCTAAGCGCAGCCTGGCGGATCTCCTCCCTGCCGACCAGGTGCTGGTTCTCCTGGTGGACGAATCGCAACAACTCCTGACAATCTCCCCCGCCCTCAACCGGGACACCGAATTCGGAGAACAGGGAGGCAATATCCTGCTGGAACAAACCTCCCTCGTACCGGTGGTTCGGGAACAGCGAGCTCTGATCCGCGGGGAACTGGGAGGCCACGAGCAACTTCCCGAGGGAGATCGCTCCTTCCTCCTGCCCGATGCCCTGTCGGACATGGCAGTACCCCTTTCGCTGGGCAGCGAAACGCTCGGCATTCTACATTTTTGCAGTCGCCTGCCGCGGGCTTTCACCCGCCACCACGAGTTCGTGGCCAACGAGATCGCCCTGCTCCTGGCCCTGGCTATCGAGCGCTCCCGCCAGCAGCGGGCTCGCGAAGAAAGCGAGCGCTCGCGGGACCTGTGGCTGTCGCGATATCTGGGGCTCTTCGAGAACGTGGCGGTGCCAGCGGCCGTGGTGTCGCTGCGCGACTCCGCCGTGGAGCAGGTGAATCCAGCTCTGGCTCAGCTCCTCCATCAGGACCCGAGCGAGCTCGAGGGACTGGAGCTCGACGAATTGATCGAACCCGAGAGCCTGGAGATCTTCTCGCACCTCCTCAAAGCCGCGCGCGATGAGTCGCGCGTGGTCCAGGGACGCGTGATCTTGAAGACGGGCGCCGGAGTGCAGGCGGAATCGGCCGCCAAAGTCCTGCCCCCCTCGCCGCATCGGCCCAACGAGGCCGTGGTGCTTTTCCAGGTACTCGACCAGGCCCCCCTCGTTCAACGGCTTCAGCAGGCGAAGATCAACGCCCTGTGGGAAACGGTTCGAAAGGCCGCCTGTCTACTTCGCAAGGGCGACCAGAGCGACTGCTTTCAGGCCATTCTGAACGAGCTGGGCGAAGCTCTGAACGCGCGCTTCGGGGCCGTACTGCTGCGGGAAAACGGCGCCGACGGGCTCCGTCTGGCGTACGCGCAGGCCTTCGAGGTAGAACAACCGCCGGGAGTACCTTTGCCCACCTGGCTTGCGGGCCTGAGCGAGGGCCCTCACGAGCAGACCTTCGTCACCGGCGAAACCTTACTGGTCGAGGACGTCTTCCAGGACCCACAGTTCGAACGTTGGCGCCCCGTGGCCGACAAGCTGGGCTACGAGTCCATCATCTGCGCTCCGATTCGAGGCGCTGACGAGACACTGGGAGTCCTAGCCTTGTTCTTCCCGCCGGGCCAGAGGCCCGACCAGACGGATGCCAGCATCGTCACGGCCGCGGGCTTCTTCGCCGGATTGCTGTACGAGAACCGCCAGTTGCGGGAGAACCTGGAGCGAAAGAACCTGCACATCGCGGCCATCAGCGAGATCACGAACTCCATCAGCTCCAATCTGGAGCTGGAAGAGGTGATCCGCGCGACCTTCTCGGAAACCAAGAAAGTGCTGGAGTACGACGTCGGCTGTATCACTCTGTTCGGGGAACAGCCCGAGGACGTGCGGGTGTTCGCCGTTGTCTCCGAGCGGGTGGGCAAGGGACTGCGCAAAGGCCTGTGGCGTCGCTTCGGAAAGGAGAACCTGGGCTGGCTGCAGGCCAAGGCCACCGCGGGCAGCCTGTACCCGCCGGAGCTCCAGGAAATCAACAGCCGCATGCAGTCGAAAATCAACGTGCTGCTTCTCTCCCGCAACAAGTACCTGGGCACGCTGGAGGTGGCAAGCCTGGATCGGCAGGCATTTCGCTCCACCCACCTCGAGTTCCTCCGGCAGATTGCCAGCCAGATTGCCACGGCCATCGAGAACGCGCGTCTCTTCGAGGAAGCCAACGAGCGCGTGCGCGAGTTCTCCGTCGTGGCGGAGGTCAGCAAGTCCGTCACCTCTTCTCTGGAGGTGGACGAGGTCCTCGACCACATCGTGAAGGCGGCGGCCAAGGCGCTCGACGCGCGCGTCTGCACCCTCCAGTTCGTGGAGAATTACGAACCCCTGACCAAAACCGTGGTGAGCGCCGCAGAGTGGCAGGAAAGCCTGCCCAACGGGCCGTACCGGGAGACGATCGGCCGGATCATCAGCGAGCGCAAACCGATCTTCGTCGAAGACCTGGGCACGGGCTCCGAACGGGGAGGTCGGGGGCGGCCGGCGCTTCGCTCCTTCCTCGGCGTGCCGGTTGTGTCCCGAGGTAAGCCCATCGCCGTGCTCTCCGTCTTCTGGGATGCGGTCCGTTCAGTGGGCGAGAGAGATCTGCATTTGATCAGCACTGTGGCCAACCAGGCCGCGAGCGCCATCGAGAACGCCCGCCTCTACCAGCAAACGCGCAAGACGGCGGAGGAACTGAGCCGGGCCAACGAGGAGTTGGAAAACTTCGTCTTCACCGTGACCCACGATCTGAAGTCGCCCATCGTGTCGATCCAAGGATTCACCTCGCTGGTGCTGGAAGACTACGCAGATGCCCTTGACGATGAAGCCAAACAGTACCTCGAGCGGGTGCTGCGCAACGTGGCCCAGATGGAGCGACTCATCGAAGATCTGCTCGAACTGAGCCGTGTGGGCAGACTCAGCCGCCCGTACGAGAACGTCTGCGTGAAGGACATCGTGCAAGAGGCTCTGTCCTCGCTGGAATACCTGATCCAAGAGAAGGGCATCGAGGTTCGGGTAGCTCGAGACCTACCCGAGATCCGCTGCGTGCCCGAGCAAATCGAGCAAGTGTTCAACAACTTGATCAGCAATGCGGTCAAGTACATGGGCGACCAGAAGCGCCCCAGGATCGAGATCGGGTGGGAAGAAGGCCAGTCCGAGTACACCTTTTTCGTCCGCGACAACGGCGTGGGGATCCCGAAGGAACACCACGAGAAAATTTTCGCCCTGTTCCACCGGGTGGAACCGCGCGAGAAGGGCGACGGTTCCGGGATCGGTCTCACCATCGTGCGGCGGATCGTGGAGAATCACGGGGGCAAAGTCTGGGTCGAGTCGGAAGTGGGAAAGGGATCGACGTTTTACTTCACCATTCCCAAGCGAAAGGAGTAGGTGATGAGCGCGGCGGCGGGGGAAACGGCACACCAGGGGGCGAAGCTTCGGCAACGGCTTGAGAAGCTGGAACAGGAGGTGCGCAAGCTCCGGCGCGAGCTGCGGGCCAAGGAACGGCAACTGCAGGCTAAAGAGGAAGAGCTCCTGACTCAGTTCTACCTCGTTTCCCACGAGCTCAAGACGCCCCTCATCTCCATCCGTGGCTTTGCGAGTTTGCTCCAGGAGTTCCACGGCGATTCTCTGGATGACGAGGGTCGAGAATACCTGCAGCGGATGATTCAAAATGTAGACCAGATCGAGCATTTGATCAACAACCTCCTGCTGATCTCGAAATTGAAGGTAGAAGACGAAGACCTCGAACTCGTAGACGTGCGGGAAGTGGTGGAGGAGGCGATCTGGGAGCAGCAGTACCAGATCAAGGAGACGGGAGCCCAGTTGACCGTGGCCAAAGGCCTGCCGAAGGCTTACTGCCACCGCGACCTGATGGTCACGGTCTTCAGCAATCTCATCGGCAACGCCCTGAAGTACAGCAAGCCGAACAGAACCCCGGAGATCGAAATCGGCTACAGCGCCGACGAACTTTTTCACAAGTTCTGGGTGCGCGACAACGGTGTCGGCATCCCGCCGAAGGACCGACACAAGCTGTTCAAAATGTTCTCTCGTCTGGGGAACAAGCGTGGGGTCGAAGGCAGCGGCTTGGGACTGGCAATCGTGAAGCGGATCGTGGAAGCTCACGGCGGTGAGGCCTGGGTCCAATCGAGAAGAGGGGTCGGATCTTGCTTCTACTTCACACTCGCGAAGGAAAACAGGACACCTACCGACGCAACTGCGGCGAAGGAGACCAAAGCATGACCGACAAACCCATTCGCGTGCTTCTCGTCGAGGACAAAGAAGACCAGGCAGAACTATTGCAGATTCGGATGCGCCGGTTCGATCCCCGTTTCGCGGTGATGAGCGTCGGCGACGGCGAGCAGGCGTTAGAGGCTCTCAAGACCGAACCCTTCGACCTCGTGATCCTCGACTACGACCTGCCGGGGATGAACGGCATCGAAATCCTGGAGAAGATCAATGAATCGGGCCGGCGATTGCCGGTGATCATCGTGACGGGTCAGGGGAACGAGCGAATCGCCGTCCGAGCCATGAAGGAAGGTGCCTACGACTACATCATCAAAGAAAAGGGCTACGAGCTGCTGGTGCCGCGAGTGGCCAAGCAGGCTTACGACAGTCATCTGCTTCGCGAGAAGCTGCGCAAGTCGGAAGAACGGTACCGCCTTCTCTTCGAAAACGCCACCGAAGGGATCTTCGTGGAGTGCGTCGAAGAATCCAGCTTCGTGGAAGTCAATCCCGCAGCGGAGAGACTGACTGGCTACCCGCGCTCGGAGCTGCTGACGAAGGGC
Organism: uncultured Cytophagia bacterium; assembly: GCA_964464205.1. Taxonomy (GTDB): domain Bacteria; phylum Zhuqueibacterota; class Zhuqueibacteria; order Oleimicrobiales; family Geothermoviventaceae; genus Zestofontihabitans. The sequence continues at coordinate 6,361 of CAYXFI010000096.1, read as the reverse complement.
TTCGACGATCTGGTCCCGGTCGATCAGGTGCCGATCGTGGAGCGCCTGCGGGAAGTGGCGCTGGAGCGAGGCGAGGCCTTCAGTTCCGACCTGAACATCAGCCGCCCCGACGGCGAACTCGTGGCCACGGATGTGAGCGTCACGACTGTGGAACACGAGGGCGTGCCAGTGATGCTGTTCATCGTGCGAGACGTCACCGAAAAGCGCAAGCTGGAGCAGCAAATCCTGCTCAGCAAACGGCGTCTCCAGGCCCTGTTCGACGGCATCACCGATTTCATTTTCGCCGTGGACCAGAACAACACGCTCATCATGGTCAACCGCAAGCTTGCTGAAGCGGCTGGCACCCGACCCGAGCAGCTCGTGGGCAAAACCTGCTACGAGGTCATGAATCAGATCGGCTCTTTCTGCGACCAGTGCCCTTGCTCCAAGACGTTCGAAACGGGTCGCTCCCACTTCCGCGAGCACACCCACGGGGACCGCACGTACCACGTGTGGACCTACCCCCTCTTCGGCCTCGACGGGCGGGTGGAGATGGTCGTCGAGCACATCAAGGACGTGACGGAACAGCGGCGTTTGGAAAAGCAGCTGATCAAGAGCGAGAAGCTCGCGACCATCGGTCTGCTCTCCTCAGGCGTGGCCCACGAACTCAGGAATCCGCTCAACATCATTGAGACGGCCCGCTACGCGCTCGAACTGATGCTGGGCGACCGGGTGCCAGAAGCACGCCCCAAGCTCGAGATCATCCGAAAAAACGTGCAACGGGCATCCAAGATCATCAACAATTTGCTGGAATTCTCTCGCCACTCCGCGCAGGAGCGGGAAGAAATCGACATCAACCGGCTGCTGGACAGCACCCTGGCCATCATCGAGAAAGAGCTAAGCTCCCGCAGCATCTCGGTGGTGCGAGAGTACGGCGAAATCCCCCCAGCGCTCTTCAGCCTGGACTCGCTCAAGCAGGTGTTCCTCAACATCATTCTGAACGCGGTGCAAGCCATGCCCAACGGCGGCAACCTCACATTGCGCACGCGCCATAACCCCGAGGCCAAGGAGCTGGAGATCAGCTTCCAGGACACCGGTCACGGCATTCCTCCGGAGGCGCTGCCCCACATCTTCACTCCGTTCTACACCACCAAGCCCGTGGGGGAGGGTACCGGACTGGGGATGTACATCTCGCACACGATCATCAAGCGTGAGGGCGGGGACATCCGGGTGGAAAGCACCGTGGGCAAGGGAACCACTTTCACCGTGATCCTCCCTGTGGCTGAAGGCTTGAACGCACGCAGGGTGGAGGGCCCCGGGCAGGAAGTGGCCCGCGTCGGTTCCTCCCTGGAAGCCCATCCTCACGGCAGCTGATTGTACTCCAGTCAACACTTGCCGGGGAATCGCCTCGTACGGCAACGGATCGGGCTGCACGTCCCGCCACGTTACGGAGGCCCCTTGCGCAACAAGGGACGCTTCGCCGCGAGACGCGGCTCGTGTAGAAGTCAGGACCTCTGTCCCACCGATTGTACCTCCTCCGAAGAGACTGAGAAACTCAGAACCCCTGCGAAAACCCCTCGCAAGCCGCAGGGGCGCGGTGAACGCAGAGGATTTCGCGGGGACAGAAACAAATCCCCGCACCATGGGTACCCGAGTAGGGTGGACTGGCAGGTTCGACTTCATCCACTTGCGTTCGCCAGATGCCCGAGTCCCAGGCGGTCACGCGCGTCCGCTCACCCCAAACTCGGCTAGAACGCGTCTGGATCTACACGAACACCGCCACAGAAAAACCGGCTTCCAATTCCTCTGCGCCGCCACGGTTTGTTCGGAGTCCGCTAAGAAGCTTGAACCGCAAGCTGCCACGGGGTTTGGGGGTCAGAACAAATTAGCTGACGCAACAGAAGTGGTCGCACATGGCTTCGGATGGGCGGAGCGATGGCTCGGCGCGCTTGGCGGCTCTGCGAGAGGAACTTCCTCACAGGTCTTTTCGGACACGCCTCCCAGAAGTCCAAGTGGATCTGCCCCGAGCGGTGCCTCGTTCCGCACAGGGGGAACTCCTCCCAGTGTAGCCGACCTTGCCCGGGAGAACCGAGCTTTTTGCCCTTGCCTCGGTGAAAGGTTTTTGGCACATTTGGTTGTGCCCCCGAAATGCAGATGCGGGAGTCGCGCGCAGTCGCAAGCGGTTGGCCAAACAATGTGAGCGGCTGGGTATGCGTCTTTCGGCCAAACTCATCGTTGTCGTAACCGGCGTGGTGGCGGTGATGATCCTGACCATCTTCACGCTGCTGAGCCTCCGCTACCACAAGCAGATCCACGAAAGCCTGCTGCAGACCGCGCGGGCGTTCTACAGCGAGATCGTCGTCACCCGTTCCTGGATCGCCCTGCACAGCGGCGTGTACGTGCCCAAAGACGAGGCCATCGACCCTGACACGTACTACGAGGGGTCCGAGTTCGTCGGACCGGACGGCAACGAGTACATCCTGAAGACTCCAGCTCAGGTGACCCGCGAGCTCTCGGAGCTCAGCGAGGCGATGGGAGCCCGATTTCGCTTCCACATCACAAGCCTTGACCCGGTCAATCCGCGCAACGCTCCCACCGACTTCGAGAGAAAAGCTCTACTCCGATTCCGCGAGCTCACCACCAGCGGCTCCTACCAGGGCCCGCTCGAAGCAACCACCGTGGAGGAAATCGACGGCGAGAAGTACTTCCGGTATTTCGGACCGCTGATCGCCAGTAGTTACTGCCTTCGCTGCCACAACGATCCGGGGCTTCAAGAGGGCGGTATCCGCGGGGGCATCAGCGTGCTACTGCCCATGAGCGAAGTGGAACAGGCCATGGCGCGTAATCGGCTCTTCATGGCTGGCTCCGCGGTGGTGGCGGTGCTCGTGATCAGCTTCATCCTCTTCTACTCCATCCGGTACGTGGTGCTCAGACCACTCAGCAAGGTAGAGCAGGCGACCAAGAAAATCGAGCGCGGGGACTACAAGACCGACCTCCCGGTGAACTCTCACGACGAGATCGGCGACCTGGCCCGCGCATTCCACCGGATGCAGGAGACGATCCGCAACTACACGAACAGCCTGCGACAATCCCAGCAGAAATACCGCGCCCTCCTGCAGCGATCTCCGGAGGCCATTGTCATCGTCGACAACCGGGACGTGATACGCGAGGCCAATGAGAACATCACGCGGCTCAGTCAGTATCGGGTGGATGAGCTAAGGGGCAAACCCCTTTCGTTTCTGCTCGACCCAAAGCTGAAACGCGAGTACGGGTTCTACTCCGGCAGTGAACCCACGGGGGAACGGTACGAGTCGTCCCTGCGCCGCAAGGACGGCACGCTCGTACCCGTGGAAGTCTACGTGAGCCTCGACGAAGAAGCCGAGCCCGACGGGCCTCCGCCGCGGTTTCTCTACATCCACGACATCACGGACCGCAAGAAGATCGAGGCGCACCTGGTCGAGAGCGAAAAGATGTACGCACTTGGCCAGCTCTCCTCGGGAATTGCCCACGAGATCCGCAACCCGCTCTTCGGCATCCGCAACAATCTCGAGTACCTGCGCAAGCGCTTCTCCGAGGACGGCGAGCTCCACGAGATCTACGACGAAATGATGCAGAGCATCGAGCGGATGAACAAGCTGGTGAACGACGTGCTCGATTTCTCGCGTCCCCACAAGCCCGAGCTCCACCTCTGCTCGTTGGAAGAGATCATCCAGCGTTCGGTGGATCTCGTGCGCAAGGAGTTCGACCGGGCCAATGCGAGAATCGAGATCGAAATACGTGAGCCGCTGCCCCGCCTCAATCTGGATCCGCACCGGATGGAACAGGTGTTCATCAACCTGCTGACGAACTCCCTGCAAGCATTTCAGAACGGGCGGGGACTGGTCCGCGTCGTGTGCCGGCGACGCCGAGATCGACAGGTGGAGGTCTCCTTCGAGGACAACGGCGTGGGGATCGAACCCGAGGACCTCGGGCGCATCTTCGACCCCTTCTTCACCAAATGCCCCCAGGGAACCGGGTTGGGTCTCACAATCGTCCGAAGCATCGTACAGCAGCACGGCGGTACAATCAAAGTTCGCAGCACGCCGGGAAAGGGCACCGTGTTCGTGCTCACTTTCCCGATCCCGAAACCTGAGGACGTCAGCGATGAAGTTCCGACTGCTCGTGGTGGATGACGAACGGATCGTCCGCAATTCGCTCCGGCGGTTGCTGGAAGACGATTCGTGCGCGGTCGAGACGGCCAGCAACGCCGAAGAAGCGCTCCGCTGCGTGCGGGAATCGCAACCGGATCTGGTGGTCCTCGACTACAAACTTCCCGACCGGGACGGCCTGAGTTTGCTCCGCGAGATACGACAGCTCGCGCCGGACCTGCCGGTGGTCATGCTAACCGCGCACGGTAACGTCTCCATCGCAGTGGAAGCGATGAAACTCGGCGCGGAGGACTTCCTGGAAAAGGGCACCGAGCCCGACATCGTCCGCCACGTGGTGCAAAGGAATCTGGAATCCGCACGAATGCGAAGGGAATTGGAAAACCTTCGCAAGGAACAGTGGTCGCGACACGCCGTCGATGCCCTTGTCGCGGAGAGTCCCGCGATGCGGCAGGTTCTGACTCTCGCCGAACGCTACGCTTCATCTTGCACCACCGTCCTGCTCGAAGGTGAGACCGGAACGGGAAAAAGCCTGCTGGCCGAGTGGATCCACTACAAGAGCGATCGTTTCACCGAGCCATTCGTGACCATCAACTGCGGGGCCATTCCAAAGGAGTTGATCGAGAGCGAGTTGTTCGGGTACGAGAAGGGGGCTTTTACAGGAGCGAGGGCCGCGGGCAAGAAGGGACTGATCGAGCGGGCCAACCACGGCACGCTGCTGCTCGACGAGATCGGCGAACTCCCGCCAGATGTACAAACCAAGCTCCTGCAGGTGCTCGAGCGCGGCGAGTTCTACCGCGTGGGCGCCACGGAACCGACCCGCGTGGACGTGCGCTTCATCGCCGCCACCAACGCGGATCTGGACGAACTCGTCAGGGCCAAGCAGTTCCGTCTGGACCTGTACTACCGGATCAACGTGGCCAGGCTCCGGATCCCGCCGCTTAGGGAACGCAGAGAGGACGTCATGCCGCTCGCCTGGAGCTTCGTGCATCGTTTCAACGCTTCCCTGCGCAGGAATATACGCGAGATCACACCCGATGCTGAGGAGCTCCTGCTCAGCTACCCGTGGCCAGGTAATGTGCGCGAACTGAAGAACGTGATCGAACGGGTGATGATTCTCAAGTACGACGACCGGATCACCCGCGACGATCTAGCTCCAGCGTTGGGGACCACCTCGAGCGGCTGCGTGGAGCTGCACCTTCCGGGGGATGTGGCGCAACTCCTCGGTTCCGGAAAAAACGTGCTGCAGGAGGTGCAGCGCCAGGCCATTCTGGCGGCCTTGGAGCGCACGGGCCACAACAAGCGCAAAGCCGCGGAGTTGCTGGGCATCCCCCGAACTACCCTCCATTTCTACCTGAAACGTTTCGGCATCGAGTCCCCCGCCCGAGTCGAGGGGGCACCCCGGTAAAGAGGGTCCGCCAAGCCTCGGTGGCAGACCCGATTCACCTCACCTCGTCGCTTCTGCGCCTGCACGAGAGCACTGGTCTGGGTGAGAACTGGGGCTTCGGCGACTTCGTCGGTCCGATTCTCCGTGGGGCATACCCCCGGGTGTCCTCCGTTGCACTTCCCGCGTGCAGTCCCCCGAGCTTCGCACCGAACAGTGCACTACCCGGGATCGCTCACGACAAACGCAAAAGGCAGCCCGTGAGAGGCTGCCTTTTGCCGCGAACACGCCGCTGAAGAGAGGAGGGCGGGCCACCTATTTCCCGCGCACGTCATCCCAGAAGGAACGCCCGGGCAGGTTCAGCTCGATCACCTGCTTGCGCATGCTGGCGAGATCCTTCTCGTCACGTACTTTGTAGAACTTCCACTTCTCGTGCTCGGGGAACTGGGTGCCCATGTAGTACTCTTTCTTGTTGTAGCGTTCCAGCCACAGCTCCCACTGATCTTTGGAAAGCAATTCGCGCTTGTACGCCTCCTCCACGTTCATCTTGACCCGCTCCCAGTAGTCGGGGAAGGTCTGGTACACAAACGGAGTCTTGTTGATCTCCGTGTTGATCCCCCACACGTTCCCCGGCACGTCATAGAGCTTGTACGGGATGACTTTGGCAGGGTGGGTGGATCGGACCCAGGCTTCCGCCTCTTTGTCGCCGTGTTCCGCCGCCCAGGTGATCATCTCCATCAGGTCGTGCTGAATCTCCCAGATTCCGTGCCACTGGGTGTAGTCGGCGCCCATCATCTCGGCGCCGTGGCGGTACCGGCGACCCTCGTGGTGCCAGGTGTGGTACAGCATCTTC
>CAYXFI010000095.1:0-11575 GCA_964464205.1 uncultured Cytophagia bacterium | reverse complement strand
GGTCTGGAAGTGGCTTACATCACGAACGACATGACGCCTTCGCAGCGCAAGAAGGCCTACCAGGCTGACATCACCTACGGGACCAACAACGAGTTCGGGTTCGACTACCTGCGCGACAACATGGCCATCCGCCTGGAAGACCAGGTGCAGCGCGGGCACTACTACGCGATTATCGACGAGGTGGACTCGGTGCTGATCGACGAGGCGCGCACCCCGCTGATCATCTCCGGCCCGGTGGAACATTCATTCCACCGCTACACGGAAATGAAGCCTCGGGTGGAGTCCCTGGTGCGGAAACAGACTCACCTGGTGAATTCGATCGTGGCCGAGGCGGAGAGGTTGCTGCAGCAAGGCAAGGAGTACGAGGCGGGCATCCGTTTGCTACAGGCCACGCGGGGAGCTCCCAAGAACAAACGCCTGATGAAGCTGTTGCTCGAACCGGGCATCAAGAAACTGATCACGCGGGTCGAGAACGACTACCTGCGCGACAAGCGGATGCACGAGATCGACGAGGAGCTCTACTTCGTCATCGACGAGAAGAGCCACACGATCGATCTCACGGAGAAGGGTCGTGAGGCACTGTCCCCCAACGATCCGGAGCTCTTCGTCCTGCCCGATCTAGGGACCGAGATCGCCAAGATTGAAGACGACGAAAGCCTGACGCCCGAGCAGAAGATCCAGAAGCGCGAAGAGCTCGAGCAGGTCTACACGGAGCGGAGCGAGAGGCTGCACAACATTTCGCAGCTGTTGAGGGCGTATTCCCTGTTCGAGCGCGATGTGGACTACATCGTAACCGAGGACGGCCGGGTGGTGATCGTGGACGAGTTCACCGGCCGGCTCATGCCCGGGCGCCGCTACTCCGACGGTCTGCACCAGGCGCTCGAGGCCAAAGAGGGCGTGAAGATCGAGCGGGAGACCCAGACGCTCGCGACCATCACGCTTCAGAACTACTTCCGCAAGTACCGCAAGCTGGCGGGGATGACCGGCACCGCCGCGACGGAAGCGCACGAGTTCTGGGAGATCTACAAGCTCGACGTGGTGGTGATTCCCACCAACAAACCGGTGCGCCGGATCGACTACGACGATGTCGTGTACCGGACGAAGCGCGAGAAGTACAACGCCATCATTCAGGAGATTGAGGAGCTGTACAAGCAGAAGCGGCCGGTGCTGGTGGGTACCACTTCCGTGGAAGTCTCGGAGACGCTGAGCCGAATGCTGCGGCGCCGGGGTATTCCGCACAGCGTGCTGAACGCCAAGTACCACCAGAAGGAAGCGGAGATTGTGGCCCGCGCCGGGCAGCCCGGAGCGGTGACGATCGCCACCAACATGGCGGGCCGCGGCACTGACATCAAGCTGGGCCCGGGCGTGGTCAAGCATCCCAACTGCGCGCTGGTGAAACCGGACCCGGACAAAGAGCCCTGTCCGTACTTGCACGAGTACAAGTGCTACGAGGACGTGCCCTGCGGACTGCGGATCATCGGCACAGAGCGGCACGAGGCGAGGCGGATTGATCTGCAGCTCCGGGGACGTGCAGGCCGGCAGGGAGATCCCGGCTCTTCCCGGTTCTACCTCTCGCCCGAGGCCGACCTGATGCGCCTCTTCGGTTCGGACCGCATTGCGTCGATCATGGACCGGCTGGGTGTGCAGGAGGGCGAGGTCATCACCCACCGCATGGTGAGTAAGTCCATCGAGCGGGCGCAGAAGCGGGTGGAGATGCAAAACTTCGAGATCCGCAAGCACCTGCTCGAGTATGACGACGTGATGAACCGCCAGCGCGAAGTGATCTACGCGATGCGCAATCAGGCGCTGCGCGGGGAGAACCTGCGTCAGGACATGATGGATCGGATCGAGCAGTTCGCCGATGACCTCGTGAGCAAGTACACGGGCGACAGCAACTACCCGGAGGACTGGAACTGGGACGCGATCGAACGGGAATTCATGCGGACCATCCGGCGCCCCCTGATGATCAGTGAGGAAGAAAGAGAGGGGATGAAGCCGGAGGATCTCTTCGCGAAGGTGCGCGATCAGGCCGTTGAGGCCTACGTCGAAAAGGAGAAGGCTGTGGGTGAGCCGGCCATGCGTCAGCTCGAACGGCTGGCCACGCTCCACGTCATCGATGAACGCTGGCGGGACCACCTGTACGCGATGGATCAGCTCAAGGAAGGCATCGGGTTGCGGGCGTACGGGCAAAAGGACCCGCTGATCGAGTACAAGAGCGAAAGCTTCGAGATGTTCCAGCAACTGCTGGAGGACATCAATCGCTCGGTGCTGGAGCTGATTTTTAAGGCACAGGTGACGGTAGAGCCGACGATTCCATTCCGACGTCGCCGTCCCGTGCCGGAGCAGTTGCAGGCCGTGCACGCAGCGACGGCCGGTATGGGTTTGGCGGCTGCTGCGGCGACGCCGGAGGGCGCTGCGCCGGCCGCGGGAGCCCAGGCAGGGGGTGCTCCGGTGAAGCGGCAGCCAATCAAGCTGGAGCGGAAGATCGGCCGCAACGACCCGTGCTGGTGCGGCAGCGGCAAGAAGTACAAACATTGCCACGGGAAGCTGCGGTAGGGCAGTAGATCGGAAGGCTTCCCGTCGGGGCGTCTGTGGGGTCGATTCGGGATTGGGCAGGGACAGGCGTACGTAGCCTACATTCCCGGAACAGTTTCGAGGATGTTCCTTTTGAGCCAGGATGGTAGGAAGGAGGACGCGCTTTTGCGCGTCCTCCGTTTTTGGCACGAGGGAACCGCCGAAAGCCGCCCAGGTCTGGCCAGGGCGGGCAAGGGTGCACCCGACGGGCTACGGCGCGCCCGGTGCATCTTTGTCAGAGGTGGGGGCGACTCTGACGCGTCACGGCTGGTTCGCCCGACCACCCCAGCGCGAGGGTCGAGGCCCCATTTTCAGACGCAGCTGTCCTCCGGCGGCGATTTCCCGGAAGAGAATCTCCGCGCGGTCGAGGGGACGACCGTTGAGACTCGCCTCTTGGACGTAGATGTTCCTGGGCGAGGCCCCTTCCGCCACAATCACGAAGCTCCGACCGGGGAGGGGATCTTTCAATCGGAGAATTGCCCGGCGAAAAACGGGGCTGGCGATGACGAATCGGCCGTCCCCCGGCGTAACCGGGTAGATGCCGAGAGCGGCGAGGACGTACCACGCGTACATCGAAGCCGAATCGCTGTTGCCCGGTAGGCCGTCCGGGGCAGTGGTGTACCACTCGGCCATCGTGCGGCGTACGGCCTCCTGAGTCTTCCACGGCGCACCGGCGCATGCGTACAGGAAGGGATTGAGGAACACGGGCTGGTTGACGTGCCGGTGCTGGCCGCTCCCGAAGTAGGCATCCAGCTTGGCGACGAAGGCCTCGGGTCCCCCCATTAGGTCGATGAGCCCGGGGATGTCGTGGGGCACGTACCAGGTTTCCTGCCACGCATTACTCTCCTGGAAACCATTGCCGGATCCAGGTCTGCTGCCGGGGTCGAAATCCTCTTTCCAGCGCCCATCTGCGTAGCGCGGCCGCAGAAAGCCGGTTTCCGCGTCGAACAGATTCCGGTATTTGCGGCTCCGGTCCAGAAAAAAGCGGTGGTCGTCCTCGCGCCCGAGCAGCTTGGCCATCTGGGCGACACACCAGTCGTTGTAGCATCTCTCCAGCGTCCAGGAGACGCTGCCCTTTTCCCGAATACCTCCGTCCCGCGCGAAAGCGACGTAGCCGAGCGTTTCGTATTCCCTCTGCATTTGCGGCGACGGGAACGGATGGCGTAGGGCATCTTCCCGCAGAGCCTGGTAAGCGAGTTGGAGATCGAAACCGCGGAATCCCTTCACCGCAAAGTCCGTGAGGATGGTGACGGCGTGGTTGCCGGCCATTGCACCGCCTCCGGAGTGGCCGATGATCGAAGGAAGGATCCCAGTTTGCCGGTAGAGGGCCAAATAGGTTTGCGCCACGTCCACCACCGTCTCGGGTTCGATCAGAGTTCGGAGCGGATGTGTGGTGCGGTACGTGTCCCACGCGGCCCAGTCGTCGCCGAAGAATCTCCACCCCCGGCAGGGGAACACTCCCGGCCGTCCTCCGGGGGCTGAGTAGTACAGTCCCTCTTCGGAGTAGTCCACGGGAACGGTGAAGTACCGGTAGAGAGCGGTGTAGAATTTCACGCGCTGCTCTCGCGTTCCGCCCTCTACGCGGATGACGCTGAGCGTGCTGTCCCAAATCCGCCGAGTTTCGCTCCGTACGGCGTCGAAATGCCATCCGGGGGTTTCTCGGTAGACGTAAGCCTTGGCCTGCTCCAGGGTCACGAAGGAAATCCCAACCTTGGCCGTCAGCGGCTGGCGCAAGCGCCCGAAGTCCAGGTAGGCTCCCACCCGGCGGCCCGCCGCTTCTCGTTGGTCGGGCATGAGGTTACCGGAAGGCTCCACGTAGTCCCACTTGAGCCTCACCAGCGCCACTCCGATGCCTTCGAAGTATTCCAGTCGGATGTCGTACGGACGCCCCGTTTCCAACTCGACGGTCACTTCCTCCGGAGTTTCGCCGCGGGCGTTCGTCCATTTGTCGAGCAGCAACCGGCCGTCCAGGTAGAGGCGGACGCCGTCGTCCCGCTCCACGCGCAGCCGGTACCGACCGGTCGCGGGGGGAATCAGCTTGCCGGTCCACCGGACGGAGAAGTGGTTGAGCGGCAGGCGAGGGTCTGGAGTGCCCGTGCCCCAGCGGTGATTCACCACGGGCTCAACTCGCGTGAACATCGGCGGCCCGCGAAGTTCGGGGTTGTCGAAGTATTCGGCTTTCAGCCCGGAGGCGGCCTCCGACGCCTCGGGCGGGGTCAAGTATCGGGAAGGGATGGGCACGAACGGACGAACCAGATCGCACCCTTTCCAGGTGCCGAAATGCCTGAAGGGACGGTCGAATACAGCGTAGAAGTAGACACGTGTGACCTGCCAGAACCCCACCGAGCCGTACTGCGCGTAGCCCGCGACGGCGGAATCGCCGAGGATCTTGATCCAGCCGTCCGCGTTGGGGTAGGCGAGCGAGTGCCCCAGGTCGATCAACACGAGTGCGGACGTATCTGCGGGGAAGGTGTAGCGGTGCAGGCCCACGTGCTCGGTGGCGGTCAGCTCCGCCCGCACACCGTAGTCCAGCAAGTCGACCGCGTAGTAGCCGACCTCAGCGTGTTCGCGTTCGTGCGTGTATCGGGAGAAGCACTCGCCCGTGAGAATCGCTCCAGGGGATCCCACGTAGGGCGTCACCAGCACAAAGCCGTAGGCCCCACCGCCACTCCCTTCCAGGTGGCAGTGGCTGAAGCCAGCGATGCTCAGGTCGTCGTATTCGTAGCCCCCGAGCGGTGACGTGATGCAGTCCGGGCTCAGCTTCACCGGAGCGTGCGGACGGGTCGGGCCGGGCACTGAGTTTCCTGGCCCGCGAGTGCCGATCATTGGGTCGACGTAGTCGGAAAGGTGTTCTTCCCGTGTGCAACTGGTGGCCAGGATCGGAAGCGCGAGGATGAGCCAGCCGAACCGCACGTTCATTCGTGCCCTCCTGAAGTTGGCTCGCGTTGTACGTGTGTCGCCGAAGCAGTCGCTAGCGTACACTGTCAGTTGACGGGGAAAGTCAGGGAGCGCGCACTTTTCGAAGGCTCGAGCGAAGGTACGGAATCGCGCCCGAAAATTCAATTGAAGGCGCCGGGACATTCCGCGGTCGGAGAGAACGGACCTGCCCGGTGCGGCTGGCGGAGATGAATCATCCGGAGAGGGCGTGTTTCGAGTCCGGTTCCCCGGTTGCTCGCTCGGGGGCTGCGCAGTGTGTTGGCGCGTACTTGTTCCTCACTTCGCCACGATTGCCGGTACAAACACAAGCACGAGCTCGCTGGGGGCAGGCGAACGGCAGTGGCAGCATTACCTTCCCGGAGCGCCAACTGTGTGAAAAGTTGGCAAAAACTCTTGATTTTGCAGGGCCGTTTGCTATATTGCCTCACGAAACAAGGGGGAGCAAGATCGGGTCAGGCCTGGAGGGAGAGAAAATGAACGAGCGCGTGATCGAGATCCTGGTCTACATCATGTCCGAAATCCGGAATCGGAGAGCCGGTGTCGGACGATTGGAAGCGCTCTCACAGGACCTGCTGGAACAGGGCTACAGCGAAAGCGAGATCAGCTCGGCCTTTGCCTGGTTGTTCGAACGGATCGACCAGGACCTGGAACGACTTGATGAAGAGTTTGAAGAGATTGGGCACCCCACCTTCCGAGTCCTCCACGAAGCGGAACGCGCTGTGATCCAACCCGAAGCCTACGGATACCTCCTGCAACTCCACGACCTCGGAATCATCGACGAAGCTGAGATGGAGGCCGCAATCGACCGGGCGATGATGCTCGGTAGCAACACGGTGGATGTGGAAACGATGCGCTCCATCGTGGCTTCTGTGCTCTTCAACACCGATTTCCCCTTCGGCAGTTCGTCGCTCTTCTTCGAAGGGAACACCACTGTCCATTGACGCATTAGAGAACTAAAGCCAACCAGTCCGAGTGCGCGGAGAGGAGGTCCGTCCAGTCCGGGAGTGGGTACGTCGGACGAGGAGAGGATGAAGAGATCTCTGGTCATTGTCGAATCGGTAGCCAAGACCAAAACGATCAACAAGTTCCTGGGGGATCGCTTCCGGGTGATGTACTCGATGGGGCATGTGATGGATTTGCCCCAGAGGAAGCTGGGGGTCGACATCGACAACGGGTTCGAGCCTCGCTTCATTCAAATCCGCAAGAAGAAAGACATCGTTCGTGAACTGCAGAAGGCTGCGGCCGAGTCGGACGTGGTGTATGTGGCTACGGACCCGGACCGCGAGGGGGAAGCGATCGCCTGGCACCTTTCCCAGCTCCTCAAGCGCTCCAATCAGAACATCAAGCGCATTCTTTTCAACGAGATCACCGAGAGCGCGGTCAAGCGCGCCATCGAGAACCCGCTGGATATCGACCAGGACAAGGTCGAAGCTCAGAAGGCGCGGCGGGTGCTGGACCGTCTGGTGGGCTACCAGGTGAGCCCGATTCTGTGGACGACGCTCTACCGTGGCCTGAGCGCCGGACGCGTTCAGACGGTGGCGCTGAGGCTGATCTGCGAGCGCGAAGAGGAGATCGAGAACTTCGTCCCCAAGGAGTACTGGACCATCACGGCGGAGCTGAGGGACGGAGAAGGGGAGAAGTTCCGCAGCAAGCTCATCAAGATCGATTCGGCCAAGGCGGAAGTCGACAACCAGATCCGTGCTCAAGCCATCGTCGACGACCTGAAGCGCCAGGTTTTCGTCGTAAAGAGCATTCAGCACAAGGAGGTGTCCCGCAATCCTTCCCCGCCCTTCACTACGAGCACGATGCAGCAGGAGGCCTCCAAACGGCTGGGCTTCACGGCCAAGCGCACGATGATGGTGGCGCAGCAGCTCTACGAGGGAATCGAACTGGGCGAGGAAGGCAGCGTCGGTCTGATCACGTACATGCGTACCGACTCGACCCGCATTGCCGAAGAGGCGCTGCAGGCGGTCCGCGAGTACATCGCCAACTCGTACGGGCCCGACTACCTGCCGAAGCAACCGCGCCGTTTCAAAGCCAAGGCCGGGGCTCAGGATGCTCATGAGGCGATTCGCCCGACGTCGATGACGCGTGAGCCGCGGAAGATCAAGAAGTACCTGACCCCCGACCAGTACAAACTCTACGAGCTCATTTGGAACCGTTTCGTTGCGTCGCAAATGGCCCCGGCTCGTTTCGAGCGCATCACCATCGACATCGAGGCGGGTGAGCGCCCGCGTTACCTTTTCCGGACGACGGGGTCCGTGGTGGTGTTCCGTGGCTACCTGCAGGCGTGGGAGGAAGTGAAAGAGGCCGAGACGGAGGGGGCCGAGGAACCTGAAGAGACCTCGGTGCCGCAGAAGATTCGCGAAGGAGAGGTTCTCAAGCTGCTGGATTTGATCCCCGAGCAGCACTTCACCAAGCCCCCGGCCCGCTATTCGGAGAGCAGCTTGGTGAAAGAGCTGGACGCCCTCGGGATCGGCCGGCCCTCCACTTACGCCCTGATCATCAGCACGTTGCTCGATCGGCGGTACGTGGAACGGAACGGGCGTCAGCTTGTCCCGACCCAGCTTGGCCGCCTGGTGAACAAGATCCTCATCGAGCACTTCCCCGACATCTTCAACGTCGGGTTCACGGCCAAAATGGAGGAGCAGCTCGACAAGATCGAGTCGGGCAAAAAGGACTTCCTCTCGGTCGTGAAGGCATTCTACGGCCCGTTCAGCCAGGCCCTTCATCGGATGCAAGACAAAGCGGATTCCTTGCGCGATTCGCTGATCGAGGACACGGACGAAAAGTGCCCGGTGTGCGGGAGCCCGCTTGTGATCAAATGGGGACGTCTGGGTCGCTTCTACGCGTGTACTCGATACCCGGACGAGTGCAGCTTCACCAAGGCGGCGGGCGATGACATCGTCGACAACGGCGAAGTGTGCGACGTGTGCGGTCGCCCAATGATCGTCAAGGTTGGGCGTTTCGGCCGATTCCTGGCCTGCACCGGGTACCCCGAGTGCAAGAACACGAAGCCGTATTCCATTGGTGTCGCCTGTCCTCGGGAGGGCTGCGACGGGAAGATCGTGGAGAAGCGGTCGCGGCGCGGGCGAATCTTTTACGGGTGCAGCAACTACCCGGAATGCGATTTTGCTTCCTGGAACAAGCCGGTGAATATCGAGTGCCCTGCCTGCGGGAACCCCTACTTGGAGGAACGCAGTTCCCAGCAGAGGGGTACTTACTACGTTTGCCCTGCGTGCAAGCAGGACTTCGACCCGGACACGGTCAATCTGGATGAAGCTGTCGGCTTCAGCTCCTGAACTGTCCGAGTGGAGGGAGCTCTTTCTCCACCACCTGCGGGTGGAGAGAAACTACTCGCCTCACACGGTGGAGGCCTACGGGACGGATCTGGGGCAGTTTGAGGAGTACTGGGCCGAGGTGGGGGAATCGGTGGGATGGAAGCTGTCCCGAGACGTCTTCCGGTCGTACTTCGGAATGCTGGCCCGCGGTGGTCTGGACAGCCGATCCATTGCCCGGAAAATGGCCTGTTTCCGGTCATTCTTCCGATTCCTCACATCCCGTGGGCTATTCCCCACCAATCCGCTCGCCGCGCTCGCAGCGCCCAGGACGACAAAGAAGTTGCCGCGTCATCACAGCGTCGAAGTGGTGCTCGCCGCTTTGGCCCTGCCGGATCGCTCAAGCCCAACCGGTCTCCGCGACGCTGCCATTCTGGAGCTTTTCTACGGCACGGGGATACGTCTCTCCGAGCTGGCGGAGCTCACTCTGCCGAATGTCGACTTGGAGGGAGGGCAGGTTCGGGTTCTCGGAAAGGGCGGAAAGGAGAGAATTGTTCCGCTGGGCAAGCACGCGGCGGAGGCCCTGCGCTCGTACCTGGCGGTGCGCAAACCGAATCCGGAGCTTGGCGAAGAGGATCGGGAAAGGGTGTTTTTGAACCCGGCGGGTCGGCCGATGTCGCGGCGGACGATACAGCGGATCGTCCAGAAGTACCTGTCCGAAGTAGACGAGAGCGGGGCTTGGTACCCGCACACGCTGAGGCACTCATTCGCCACTCACTTGTTGGACGAGGGAGCCGACTTGCTTGCAGTGAAAGAGCTGCTCGGACACAGCAGCCTTTCGACGACGCAGATCTACACGCACGTTTCAGCCGAGCGGCTGAGACAGGTGTACCGGCAGGCTCACCCGCGTTCGCGACGCAACGGCAAGGTGCGCAATTGAACGGACGGCGGAGCAGAATCCTCCGAGATGGCCTGGGCGACGCTGCTGCTCGAATTCGGCGGGGCGGCACGCTTCTTGCGGTCGGTCTGTGAGCCGCGGGTTCACACGGTGTCTCGGCCGCCTCGTCAGATTGGAATGATGTTTCCGGGCGGGAAATCGTATCGCTCGTAGACGAAAGAGCTCGTGCCACCAAGGGCTGCGTTTGGGCATCCAACCAACGAAGGAAGGAGGTGATCGCCTGACGAATGAACTCTGACACCAGGGGGACAGTTCGGAACGGATAGCCCTGGAGCGAGGCATCCGGAGATATCGGATCAGGAGGAGGTTGGACATGCAATACAGACTCACCGCAAGACATTTTGACCCACCGATGCGCCTCAAACAGTACGTGGACAAAGAAGTGAAGCGTTTGGAGAAGTTCTACCGGGGCATCATCGACTGCGAGGTGATCCTCTACCCGGAGAAGCTCCTGCAGGTAGCTGAGATTCAACTCAAGGTCAATGGTGCCCTGCTGACAGCGGTCGAGAAGACCGAGGATATGTTCAAGTCTGTCGATCTTGCGGTGGAGAAGATCGAGCGTCAGCTCAAGAAACACAAAGAGAAGGTTCGTGATCACAGCGGTGAGAAGCTCGGCAAACTGTTGAAAGAAGCCGAAAAGGAGCGCACGGAAACAACGTTGTAAGCCGTAGTTGAGTCGAAATACGTTGGGGGCTCCGACCTCGGAGCCCCCATTTTTGCAGGAGGCGGTGTAGGGTGCAAACGACGGCGAAGATTTCCGTTCGGACGCTGTTCGAAGAGAATCGGGAGCGATTGCAGCTCCGGGTGATCAACGGCGAGTACAGCTTTGACCGGGAAATCACCGAGCCGGATCTGCATCGACCGGGGCTGGCGCTTGCGGGTTTCACCGACGTATTCACGTACCGGCGGGTGCAGATCATTGGCAACACGGAAAGCCGGTATCTGGAACGGCTGTCCCCAGCTGAGCGGACGAGAACTCTGGAGAAGGTGCTGGCCTTCGGCATCCCCTGCATCATCGTGACGGACAACAATCCGGTAGCGCCGGAGCTGGAGCGCATCGCCACGGAGAAAGGGGTCACCCTCTTCGGCACCCCGCTCAACACGACACAACTGATGCAGCTCCTCAGCGAGTACCTGGACGACAAGTTTGCGCCGCGGCTCATGGTGCACGGCACCCTCGTGGACGTGTACGGCATTGGCGTTCTGATCACGGGGAGAAGCGCGATCGGGAAGAGTGAGGTGGCTCTCGACCTGGTGGAGCGGGGGCACCGGTTGGTGGCGGACGATGTGGTGCACATCGTGCGCAAAGCCGACGGCATTCTGATGGGGACGGCCAGCGACCTCCTCCAGCAACACATGGAGATCCGGGGCCTGGGCATCATCGACGTGCGGGCCCTGTTCGGAATCCGCGCCGTGCGGATGCAAAAGAGGGTGGAGGTAGAGGTCCACCTGGAGGAGTGGGACTCCAGCCAGGACTACGAGCGACTTGGCCTGGACGAGCAATTCACCGAGTACCTGGGGGTGAAGATCCCCATCGTTCGTCTGCCCATCTTCCCCGGCAAGAACATCACTGTGATCGTGGAAGTGATCGCCCTGAATCAGTTGCTCAAGATCTACGGCACGGACACCGCCAAGGAGTTCAGCCAGAAGCTGATTCGCCTGCTGCAGACGAAGAAGACGTACCTCACCGGGGACCTGGAGTAGGGGGGACCTTCTGGCTTGCCTTCGAAGGGGTGTGCGGAAAAGCGCCACGGACCGGGGCGGGCTGCGAACCCAAGAACGGGGGCCGCAGCAGGGGCTCCCACGAGGGCGAGAGACCGCCTGTATT
>CAYXFI010000094.1:0-11578 GCA_964464205.1 uncultured Cytophagia bacterium | reverse complement strand
GCCGAATCTCACGACGAGGGCCTCAGGAGCATGAACGGATTCTGGCTCCGCCGCAGCTACTTCACCTACGACCGCGACCTGGCGCCGGATTTCAGCGCCCGCTTCCGAATCGAAATGGAGCATCCGGGAGATTTCACCTCAGGCGCCGCGACCCCCTTCGTGAAAGATGCCTACCTGAGCTGGAAGAACGGCCGTCACAGGCTGATCATCGGCATCTCGCCGTCACCCACTTGGGCGGTCATCGAGAAGGTTTGGGGGTACCGGGCCGTGGAGAAGACGCCGCTGGACCTGTAGCGGATGGGCTGCTCGCGAGAACTGGGACTGGCTGTTCAGGGCGCCGTCGGTCCCGGCGGCGAGGTAAGCTACCACGTGATGCTCGGGAACGGCAGCGGGGTCAGGTCAGATGACGAGCCCGGCAAGAAACTCCTGCTGAGCGTGGGGTTCCACCCGCTCGAGAGCCTCCTCTTCGAGGTGTACGCGGACTGGGACCACCGAACCCGCGCCCCGGGCGACGCGCGCACGTGGACACCGGGAAGAGAGCAACCGCTAATGCCGTGCGGTTGTCCGTCCCACAGGATCGACAAGCCCTCGGGTTGTGGGGCAGCGGGGGCAAGCGGGTAGTTCCCCACCCAACGGAGGAGGTACGCCGCAGATGATCAGCATCGAAGAAGCCATCGACAAGCTTCGGGGCAGTCTGCCGGAGAGGCGAGTGGAAGAAGTCCCCCTCGAGGACGCCCTCGACCGGGTGCTGGCCAGCGAGGTCCGCGCGACGGAGCCAGCACCGCGCTACACCAACTCCGCGATGGACGGCTACGCAGTCCGCTGGGAAGACGTGGAACTCGCCGCCCACGGCACACCCGTCCGCCTGCGGGTCGTGGGCGAAAGCAGAGCCGGGGTCCCTTTTGAAGGGCGGGTTGAACCGGGGCAGGCGGTTCGAATCAGCACGGGTGCCATGTTGCCTTCCGGCGCCGACACCGTGGTGCCGGTGGAAGATGTGAGCACCCAGCAGGACGGGACGGTCGTGGTGCGCACCGCGGATCGCATGGGACGGCACGTACGCTACCAGGGAGAGGACATCGCAGAGGGCGAACGACTGTTCTCACCGGGCCAGCGACTCACGCCGAATCGGATCGTACCCCTGGCAGCGCTGGGGATTCACCGAGTGAAAGTATTCGCCCGACCGAGGGTGGCGGTGCTCATCACGGGAAGCGAGCTCGTAGATCCCGGTCAGGAGCCCAAACCCTGGCAGATCCGGGACTCCAACGGCGTGATGCTGGAGCTCATTTTCCAGAGCCTGGGTGCGCAGGTGGTGGACAGGCGCACAGTGGAGGACGACGTCCACGCTACCTCACGCGCTATCAGCGAAGCGGCGCGCTCGGCCGATGTCGTGGTTCTCACAGGGGGAGTATCGGTGGGCCCACACGACCACGTGAAAGATGCGGCGGAGCGGGCCGGTTTCGAGCCCGTCTTCTGGAAAGTCCGGCAAAAGCCGGGCAAACCCCTCTTCTATTCGCTCCGTGAGAATTGCCGTCTTTTCGGTCTGCCGGGCAATCCGATCTCGTCTTTCGTGTGCGCGCTCTACTACGTCGTTCCCATGCTCCGGTGGCTCAAGGGACTGGATTTCGGCTGGGACACCGAACGGGCTGTGCTCACCGAGCCGGTGATGAACCGATCCGAACGGCCCACGTTCTTCCAAGGAACGGTGCGCGCTACGCAGAGCGGTGTTCTCGAGCTGAGCCCGTCGGTCAAGCAGGGCTCGCACATCCTGAGTTCCATCGCCGACGGCAACTGCTTTTTCCTGGTACCGGCCCGCTCCGAACTCGGGTCCGGCGAACAGGTAGAAGTGATCCTCTACCCGTGGAGGTGAGCTGTGGGCTGGTTGGAAGCCGTCTGCGTGTCCGAGCGCAAGGGCACGGGGAAGCACGCCGTGCGCGAAGCCACAATTCGAGCGGATCACGGCATCGACGGCGATGCCCACGCCGGGCCCTGGCACCGCCAGGTCTCGCTGCTCGCGGCCGAGAGCATCGATCGGGTGCGGGATCTCATCCCGGCGCTGAAATACGGGGTGTTCGGAGAAAACCTGGTGACTCGTGGCATCCGGCTGGATCGACTGACGATCGGGGATCTGCTTCGGACCGGCGAAGAGGTGCTGTTGCAAGTCACGCAGATCGGCAAGGAGTGTCACTCCCCCTGCGCCATCGCCGCCCTCACGGGGGACTGCATCATGCCCCGCGAGGGCATCTTTGCGCGCGTACTGCGCGGCCGCACGATTCGGCCCGGAATGCGCATCGTCCCGGTAGCCGCTGCCCAACGAACGTCGCGCCCAGTCGGGTGAAGCGCGTGTCGACGCGTAGTGAAACAGGGTTTCCCCCATTTTTCACAACAGTACTCCAGTCCCCCGTCGGAATGAAACTCAGCGCTGGCCAGAATGGAACGCAGATGAACGCGGACACGCGCTGATGAACGCAGATTCCCTTCGACCTCTCCGAACGGCAAACGCAAGAGAGTCAGATGGTTGCGGATTTTGTACCCTTTCAAATCCCAACGACTTACATCAAACAATGGAGGATTTTCGGTGGAATCTCTAGTAGTGAAAGCTCCGGTCCCGGCAGCGGCCTCCCCAAGCGCGCTTACATTTTGTGTATCGATTAATCCGTGGTCGAGCAATTGCTCCACTAAGCGGCGAGGCACCAGCGGTCAACCGGGAATGAGGAGGTTCCGCAGCTCTCGCCCAGCCGCCGGTCCTCGGAACCGGCTCTACGACCGGCTCCGGCAAAGGCAATGCCTTCCAAGTTGGTGAAACACGAGGAGCGCTCAGGAGACCGACATGGAACTGGAAGATCTGATACGAGAGTCCTGGCAGAACACCTCCTACGCCAAGATGACGCCCCGCGAAATTGTGGACGATCTACTAAGTTCACCGGAGCTACAACGAACCGCAAAGTTGGAACAACTGTGGGGTTTCGCGCAGGTGCGCATTCCGGGGGCCGTAGCGGCGCTGCTCGAGTGGCTACGCAGCTTGCCCGAAGGCCCCCCTACTAGCAAGGTTGATTCCTACCGTGGGGTCTTGCTGCTCTTCGGGGAAATCTTCGGGGAAAAGCAACTGCTCGATTTCCTCGTCTCGGAGCTCCACCGCATTCGGCCGAACAACAGGACGCGCTACTGGCTTCGCGCCCTGTTGCGAACCCTTGAAGGCCTGAGTTGTGAGGAGGCAGGTGAAGCCCTGCTGACAATGGCCCACGACACCAAACATTTCTCGCTCCGCTGGCGGCGCCATTTCCTCGAAGCGCACGATCGCTGGCAGTACACCAGGTGGTACGAGCATCGGCACACGGACTTGTAGTCGTTCACCAGGAAACCGCCGAGTCGCACCGCCAACGGCCGGCCGTCCCGT
Organism: uncultured Cytophagia bacterium; assembly: GCA_964464205.1. Taxonomy (GTDB): domain Bacteria; phylum Zhuqueibacterota; class Zhuqueibacteria; order Oleimicrobiales; family Geothermoviventaceae; genus Zestofontihabitans. The sequence goes on along the minus strand of CAYXFI010000094.1, from coordinate 8,184 downwards.
TCCCTTGATCCCGCCGCGTGAGCCTGCTGGCTCGAGACAGTATTCTGCCCTCCCCGGTATCCCGGCCAAGCTTGAATCCTCGCCCCAGTTGGCCGGTGACCTCAGGTCCGAAATGGCAGTGTGTCGCTCACGCGTGCCACAGCTCGGAATCCTCGTGCGCCTCGTCCAGGATCTGGCTCAGTTGCCGGACCACGGCCGGGTACTTCTCCGCGACGTCGGTGGTCTCGGATACGTCTTCGGCCAGATTGTAGAGCTCCACCCTGCCCTCGCGCGCGAAGCGGATCAATTTCCAGTCGCCGCGACGCACCGCCTGGGTGAAGCCGCGCTCGTAGAATTCCCAGTACAGGTACTCGTGCTCCGGGGCCGATTGCCCACGCAGCGCTCCCGCCACGGAAAGGCCGTCGATCCCCTGCGGCCAGTCGACGCCGGCCAGCTCCGCTGCGGTCGGCAGGAAGTCCCAGAATGCCCACACGTGGTCGCTCACTTCTCCAGCCGGTACAACGCCGGGCCACCGGACGATCATCGGCACCCGAATACCGCCTTCGTAGAGGTCGCGCTTATAGCCCCGCAGAGGCCCGGAGCTCTTGAAGAACGCGGGGTCCGCCCCACCCTCCTTGTGCGGCCCATTGTCGCTGCTGAAGAAGACGATCGTCTGCTCGTCGATTCCGAGCTCTTTGAGCAGGTCCAGCAGCCTTCCCACGTCGCGATCCAATCGGGTGATCATCGCCGCGTGATTCTTCTGCGGCTGCGGCCAGGGACGATCCGAGTAGGGCTCGTCGCTGGGGACCTCCATTCCGTTCCCGGTCTCCCTTCCGAGCTCATTGTTCGCGTGCGGCAGAGTGTACGCCAGGTACAGGAAAAACGGGCCGCCTCGGTTCCGGCGAACGAATTCCAGGGCCTTCTCGGTGAACAGGTCGTGCGAGTACACTTGCTTCTTGCCGTCCAGATTCCCCTCGATCACCACTTTTTCCTCATTGTGCCAGAGGTATTCCGGGTAGTAGTTGTGCGCGTGCCTCTGGTTCAGGTACCCGAACCACTCGTCGAACCCCTGCCGATTCGGAACGCCCGTGGTGCCGGGTTCGCCCAATCCCCACTTGCCGATGATCCCGGTGATGTACCCAGCCCGCTTCAACACCTCCGCGACGGTCACGTCTTTGTCCTTCAACGGGTAAAGCGCGTTCCCGCGGATCCGCGCGTGGCCCGTGTGATAGCCGGTCATCAGGCAGCAGCGCGACGGCGCACACACCGTGCTCCCGGCGTAGGCCTGCGTGAAGCGCACTCCCTCCGCAGCCATCCGGTCCAGGTTCGGCGTCTGGATCACCTCCTGGCCGTAGCAACCGAGGTCTCCGTAGCCCAGATCGTCCGCCAGGATGAAGATGATGTTGGGCCTCTGCCCGGCGGCACGTCGGGCACAACCAGAGCCAGCCAGCGACGACAGCGCCGCCGCCCCGGCAAATCCCCAGGCGGCGTTCCGCAGAAACTCCCGGCGTGTTTGCTCACCACTGCTCCCAGTTCTCACGGCTGACCTCCCTATCTGCTCGCGCGATTCTCAGACACTTACGAACACCGAACACGCCTTCACACAGGACGTGACAGCCAACTCGCGACCTGGTGAGCAGGGGACACCTGCGGAGCCAAGAGTCCCATCCCGCTCCCCCGGAATCAGCGCGGGCGGCCACCGACCCACCGCACACGAGTTTGATCCCGCCGCCACGCGCCATCCAACACGAACAAGGCCTACGGATGAAGCAACCCCCTCCCTCCGCGGCGCCAGAATCGTCGCCGCGACGGAGTCCGCTCACTTTGCTGTGCCGGCGCGAACGTAGCGGCAGCGCCCGGGGAAACGTCCGGCAAACGTCCAGTCAATCCGGTAGCCGACCCAGCACCGCACGTCCTCTCCCCCCGGGTACTCCAGGACGAAGCCTGACGGGGGCGGGACTCACAGCTCCGTCGGTTTCCCCACCAAACGCAAACGCCCGGTGATAACTTCGGTGGTGGGAGAGTCCGCAAGCCCCTGAAGGCCCGGTTGTTTTCCACCCACGGAGATTTCGAACTCACCGGGTTCCACCACGCGTCGCCCCTCTTCGGTCACCAGGCTGAGGTCTCGCGGCTCGAGCAGGAAGTTCACCTCCCTGGTCTCTCTGGGCCCCAGCCGAATTCGGCGAAAGCCCCGCAGCGCCCGCACCGGCACCGGCGCCGAGGCTTCGAGATCCGTCACGTAGAGTTGTACCACCTCATCCCCCAGCCGGTCCCCCGCGTTGGTCACCTTCACTGACACGGGCACCTTCTTCCCCACTTCGGTTTCTTCTGGGAGCTCCAGGTCCGTGTACCGGAATCGGGTGTAGCTGAGACCGTGGCCGAAGGGGAACAGGGGTTCCCCTCGAAAGTAGCGGTACGTCCTCCCCGCCATGCCGTAGTCGGTAAACGGCGGGAGGTCGTCCACGGACCGGTAGAAGGTGACCGGAAGGCGACCGGCGGGAGAGTACTCGCCGAAAAGAATGTCCGCGACCGCTCGCCCGCCTTCCTGCCCGGGATACCACACGTGCAGGATCGCCGGCACATTCTCGGCCGCCCAGTTCACCGCCAGAGCGCTTCCCGACGCCAGGACGAGCACCGTCGGCTTCCCCACCTGCACGATCGCCCGCAGGAGTTGCTCTTGCGGCTCCGGCAGGCGGAGATCCGTCCGATCTCCCCCCTTGAACCCGGGAAGATCGACGGGCATCTCTTCTCCCTCCAGCCGCGGCGAGAGCCCGAGCGTCAGAATCACTACCTCCGCCCAGCGCGCCATTTCCAGGGCTTCGCTTTCCAGCGTTCGCGTTGGCCGCGACCACAAGAACCGCAGGAACGGGCGGTGCTGCGAATTCGGCTGGATGCCGCGGTACTCGATCACAAACGGGTACGGCTCACCCGCCTTCAGGTCGATCTCGCCGTACGCCAGTGCCTGTCGCTTCCCCGCATCGACCGAACACAGTTCCTTTCCGGCGAAGAGCAAACGGATCTCCCGGTGACCGTAGACGCCGAGAGCGTACCGCCCCGATTCCATTGGCGTGAGGACACCCTCCAGACGAGCGCTGAACGACTCGTGGGCGAGTTCGGGGGCGGGTGGCTCCAGGTGCCAGTTGAAGTCCACTTCCTCGAAACAAGCCTCCCGCACAGGCTCACCCTCGAAATCAAGCCGGCCGTAGAACCGGACTCTCATCCCGGGACGGCACTCAGCCCCTCCCCCCGTTCTCAGGGCCCACTCCGGCACCACCTCAAACGCCGGCATCCCCTCGGCGAGCTGACACCCGAGCCCGGCCCTCACGTCCGCCTCCGGGAGTCTCTCCCGGATGCCGCGCAACAGCGTGACCGGATCCGCCGGCGTTCCTTCGTAGTTGCCGAGCAAGACCATCTCGTCGTCCGCAAGCGGCCCGATGACCGCCACCCGTTTGACGTCCTTGCCGAGAGGAAGCATCTTCCCTTCGTTCTTCAGGAGCACAATGGACTGGCGAGCGGCTTCGAGGGCCAGTTCCCGATGCTCCGGGGAGCCGCACACTTCGAACGGGATCTGGGCGAAGGGCACGCGCTCCGGCGGATCGAACATCCCGAGTTCGAATCGGATCCTCAGCAGCCTGCGCAGGGATCGGTCGATCTCCTCCTCAGACACCAGCCCGCGCCGGACCGCTTCGAGGAGAAAGCTGTAGTCCTGCCCGCACTCGAGATCCGTGCCAACTGAGAGGGCCGCGGCCGACGCCTCCGCCGGATCCGACACCAGTTTGTGCGATTTCCAAATGTCCGTGATGGCCCCGCAATCGGACACCACGTAGCCCTGGAAATCCCACTCCTCCCGCAGGATCTTCTCGATCAACCGCCGGCTCGCACAGCAGGCCTCCCCCAGCGTTCGATTGTAGGCGCACATCACGGAGCGCGCCCCTCCTTCCCGGACGCACATTTCGAACGCGGGCAAATACGAGTCGCGAAGGTCTCGTTCGCTAACCCGGGCGTCGAAGGTGTGGCGGTCCGGATCCGGACCGCTGTGCACGGCGAAATGCTTGGGCGTAGCCACGGCTTTCAGGTACCGTGGGTCATCACCCTGAATCCCGCGCACGAACTGCACACCCATCACGCCGGTGAGGTACGGGTCCTCACCGTAGGTCTCCATTCCCCGGCCCCAGCGCGGGTCACGAAAAAGATTCACGTTGGGCGACCAGAACGTGAGACCCTGGAAGATGCCGCGAAGACCGTTGCGCACGAATTCGTGGTGCTTGGCGCGGCCTTCGTCGGAAATGGCCGTGGCGACGCGGAACATCAAGTCCGGGTTCCACGTAGCCGCCAAGCCAATCGCCTGGGGAAATACGGTGGCCACTCCCGCCCACGCCACCCCGTGCAGGCACTCGTTCCACCAGTTGTACGCCGGAACGCCCAGACGCTCCACCGCCGGCGCGTCGTGCATCAACTGGGAGATCTTCTGCTCGAGCGTCAGTCGCGACAACAGGTCTTCCACCCGCTGCTCCAGCGGAAGGTCCGGGTTCCAAAAGGGACACGTCTCGCTGCTCTTGGCCATCTGTCCTCCGCTCCGGTCCGTTCGTCTCGGCGACGGCTCCCAGCCAGGCTCGCCCGTCCTTCTACCCCGCCGTCACGACGTCCGTACCGGACTCCCTTCAGTCCACTTGCAGCCTGTGACCCACTACGCGGAACCGTCCAGTGACTACGCCGGTTGTGCTGGCATCGGCCAGTCCGCGGAAACCCGGTTGCTTGCCGCCCACGCTCACCTCGAAAACGCCCGGCTCCACCACACGGCGGCCATCCTCAAGCACAATCGCGAGCTCTTTGGGCGAGAGCTGGAATTCCACCGTCCGCTCCTCGCCGGGCTCGAGGTGGATGCGCTGGTAGCCGCGGAGCGCACGGATGGGGACGGGCACCGACGCCCGCACATCGGTCAGGTAAAGCTGCACCACTTCGTCTCCCGCTCGTTCGCCCGCGTTTTTCACCTTCACGGAAACATGCACGGGTTGGTCGGCGGTCACCTGCGAAGGTAGACGGAGGTCGCGGTACTCGAACTTGGTGTAGCTCAGGCCGTAGCCGAAGGGGAAGAGGACGGGCCCGCGGAAGTACCGGTACGTCCTACCCTCCATTCGGTAGTCGTCGAACGGCGGCAGGTCAGCAACCGACTTGTAGAACGTGATGGGGAGGCGACCCGCCGGGTTGTAGTCTCCGAACAGCACATCCACGATGGCGCGCCCACCCTCCTGGCCGGGGTACCAGGCTTCCAGAATGGCGGGCACGTGCTGGGCCGCCCAGTTGACGGCCAGTGCGCTACCATTGAACAGCACCAGCACCGTCGGCTTGCCCAGCGCGACGATCTCCTCCATCAGCCGGCGTTGCGTTTCCGGCAGAGCCAGATCCGTACGGTCCCCGCCTTTGAACCCGGGCACCTCCACTCGCATCTCCTCACCCTCGAGACGCGGCGACAGACCCATCGCCAGGACAACCAGGTCCGAATTGCCGGCGAGCTCCAGGGCTTCCTTCCGACGTAGTTCCGCAGGCCGTGCCCACATCAGGCTGAAGCAGGGGCGCAACTGGCTCTCCGGCTTCACCCCTTTGTACTCGACCTGGATTCGGTACGGGCGCCCGGCGGCGAGTTCGAGCTCCCCGTACCGCAACCTGGGAGTGTGGCTACCGCGATGCTCCACCAACACAGTATCCTCTACCGAGATCTTGTACCCGTAGACGCCGTACCCTCCCAGGTAGTACGTGCCCGAATCGGGGGCCACCAGATATCCCTCCCAGCGAACGCTGAAGGGCTTGTCTCTCAGAGCTGGATCAGGCGGGTTGCGGTACCAATTGAAGTCCAAAACGGAGTCCACGCGAGAGAGCGCCGGCCGGCCTTTCCACTCCAGATTGCGGAAGTACTCGCCCGAAAGCCCCGTCTTCGCTTCGGGAGAGTCGGAAGTCCGCAGGGCCGTGGCGGGGACCACTTCGAAAGACGGCATCCCCTCTGCGAAATCACAACCAATCGCAAAGCGCACCTCCGCCTGTCCGGCGAGGCGCTCTTCGAGGGCCCGGCGCAGCGTCCAGGGATCAGCCGGCGTGCCCGTGTAGTTGCCGAGCAGGCTCAGTTCGTCGTCCCCGTTGGGGCCTATCAGGGCGACGCTCCTGTAGTCCGCCCGCAGTGGAAGCAGCCCGTCGTTCTTCAGCAGCACGATCGATTCACGGGCCACCTGGAGAGCCAATTCGGCGTGCTCCGGACGATTGTTCACCTCGAAGGGGATCTGCGCGTAGCGGACCGACTCGGGCGGATCGAACATCCCCAGCTTGAAGCGAGCGCGAAAGAGCCGGCGCACCGCGGTGTCGATTTCCGCTTCGGTGATGAGTCCCAATTCAACCGCTTTGCCCAGGCTGTCGTACTGACTGCCGCAATTTAGATCGGTGCCGGACTTGACGGCGAGCGCCACCGCCTCAGGCGACGTCTCGACGACTTTGTGGTCTCGCCAAATGTCCCGTATGGCGCCGCAGTCCGAGACCACGTACCCGCGGAAACCCCACCTGCCGCGGAGAATTTCCGTGAGTAGAAACTTGCTGCCGCAACAGGCCTCCCCACGGAAACGATTGTAGGCACACATCACCGAGTACGCCCCACCGAGCCGGACCGCCATCTCGAAACCGGGCAAGTAGGTATCCCACAGGTCCCGGTCTCCCACGACCGCGTCGAAGTGATGCCGTTCCGGCTCGGGCCCGGAGTGTACCGCGAAGTGCTTGGGCGTGGCCACGAGCTTCAGGTATTTCGGATCGTCGCCCTGCAGTCCCTTCACAAATTCCGCTGCCAGGGTCCCGGTGAGGTAGGGATCCTCGCCGTACGTCTCCATCCCCCGGCCCCAGCGCGGGTCCCGAAAGATGTTGATGTTCGGTGACCAGAAGGTGAGCCCCTGATAGCGTTTGCGCAGGCCGTGGCGGACGAACTCGTGGTGTTTCGCCCGGGCTTCGTCGGAAATCACGGTGGCCATTCGGCGGATGAGCGGCCGGTCCCAGGTCGCCGCGAAGCCGATGGCCTGCGGAAACACGGTCGCGATACCGGCTCGCGCCACACCGTGCAGACACTCGTTCCACCAATCGTACTCCGGGATCCCCAGACGGGGGATGGCTTCCGCCCGGTTCTTCATCTGGGAGATCTTCTCGTCCAGGGTCAGACGGGAAAGCAGGTCATCGAGGCGTTGTTCCAGCGGGAGGGAAGCATCGTGGAAGGGAAACCGTTTGGGTCGCGCGCAGTTCGTGACCAGCACAGCGACTGCCAACAGGGCCGCGATGGCGGCCGCACCGACGAAAACGAGCTTTTTCATGCTCAACTCCTGCTGTTGCTACGATTTTTCGATCTTACAATCGACACCGCGCTGCGGACCGTGGCGGCCGGGTCGACTACAAGAAGCTGCCCCGTCGCGCTATTGGGCCCACAGCGGCACGCCGGCCCCGTACAAACCCGCGAAATAGAGCGACTGTGAGAGGGTCGGACCGACCGGACAACAGCAAGAATGGCCAAGGTGAACCGCAGACTTCGCGAGCTCACAGTGCAGTTTCCCTACGGCCGCAGGGAACAAAAGCTCGCATCCAGGATCGTACCGGGCACGGAAAAAGGAGCTGGCCCGAACCGCTCCGGGTCGTTCGGCACTTCCGGTGGAAGGGAATGCATCAGAATGCGCTTGAAGGACAGGTCCCTAAGGAAACAGCAATGCGACTCGTGCGCGCCGCGGTAGGTACTCCGCCCTTTCGCCCGCGGATCACTGACGAGTCGCCGACCATCACTCGCTCCGAAGGCTTCCTGGCGATCCAATCGTCAAGATACCGATGCCGCCACGACGGGTGTGAAGAGGATCCCCCTCGCTCGGCTCACGCCTGAGCGTGCTGCTGCCTCAATACCGCTTTCTTACGTTCTCTACGCCTTTTCCAACGGAGACGGATCTTGAGACGTTTGCGTTTCTGCTTGCTCTTGCTCCGGGCCATCTCCCGTCCCACACATGTCGCTTTCTTACAACCGCTTCCCCAACCGGGCAAAAAAAGAGCGGGCGACGGGACTCGAACCCGCGACAACCGGCTTGGGAAGCCGGGGCTCTACCATCTGAGCTACACCCGCTCGAAACGACCGCTTAAAAATAGCCAAATTTCGGATAAAGTCAAGGGAAAAGTGCCGTTTGATACTACGGCCCGAGAATC
>CAYXFI010000093.1:5540-11688 GCA_964464205.1 uncultured Cytophagia bacterium | reverse complement strand
GAAAGAGTCCGGGTGAACGGGCGGGAGACCGACTGGGACTGGGTGCGGCTGGTCCAGGAAGCGTACGTGAACCGCGTGAGCCTTTCGGCACACGCTCACTACGCCACACCGGGGTTGTACTACGACCGTACGCGCGAGACGGGTAAGCCGTTCGCCTACCACGTGTACGGCACCGCGCTGGTGGAAGTGACGGTGGACTGCTTACGCGGCACTTATCGGATCGATTCGGTCAAGGTGGTGCACGATGTGGGACAGAGCCTGAACTGGCTGATCGATCGCGGACAGGTGGAAGGGGCCGTTGTGCAGGGCCTCGGTTGGGCTACCATCGAAGAGCTCTTGCACGACTCCCGTGGTCGCCTGCTGAGCGATTCCCTCTCGACGTACAAGATTCCGGATATCCATTTTGCCCCGGAAATCGAGGTGCACTTCCTGGAGCGTTCGGACAATCCCCCCGGGCCATTCAATTCGAAAGCGATCGGCGAACCGCCCTTCATCTACGGGCTGGCAGGATACTTCGCTCTCCTCAATGCGATGAAGGAGTTCAGGCCAGATTTGCCGTCCTTTTTCCGTCCCCCGATGACCCCTGAGAAAGTGTTGCTCGCGCTCTACGGCGCGGAACGGGAAGAAGAGGAGGCCCGAGCGCCATTGGTCGAGACCGTCGCCCAGCAGAACGAGCGGTAGATCCTGGTTTTCTGATGGTTGCCAGGCCTGGATCTCTGCAGGCAGGGGGAACCACGGGCTGAGCCTGGCGGGTGCCGTTCGCTTGCGGACGACGGCTGCCGTCGCGTCGGTCCGGGCCGAACCTCGTCTCGCGACCGGCCCGGTTGGGCGTCGCGCCGACGCGCATCGGAGGGGATGGGGCCAACCGCCTGCGAAGTTCCTCGCCGCGCAGGTCCAGCTTTTCCCTTGATTTGTCACGAGCGCTTGTCTATATTGGCCCGTGCTCGTGGAGGGGCGCCATTTCGGGACTGGCTGCTTCGCGCGGGTTCTTCGAAGAAATAGCGAACCCGAGCGGTATTGAAGATTTGACCGAGGAGAGAAGGGGCGATGGCTGCGGAAGGCGCAGAGATGGAGGCCAGAGGGGAGCGCAAACGAGGTGAGTCCTACATCCGGCTGCTGGTGGTGGATCCATCGGAACGGAACCTGAAGGTACTTCGCGACAGCCTGCCCAAGCACCACATTCGCGTGCTGGTGACGACAATGGGTGAAGAGGCCATCGAGCTGGCCCAGGCGCTTCAGCCGGACGCGGTCCTCGCGGAAGCCCGGCTCGCGGATATGTCCGCGGAAGAGTTCCTGCAACGGATCGGAGCGGGCGCCAGCCCGGAGGCACCCGTGGTTCTCCTGATGACGCAGAATCCGCAGCCCGAGGAAGTGGAACGCTGGCTCGAAATCGGCGCTGAGGATGTACTCCGCAAGCCGATGTTCGTGGCTGAGATCGCCGAGCGGATCCGAATGGTGATGCGGCGGCGTCCGCAGCAGGCCGAGCCGTCGAGTGTACCTTCTCCGGCGACGCCTCAGGCGACTGTGAGCCTGATCGAGCAATTGGAGCTCCTGAGCGCGGAGCGGCGCTCGGTCACGTTGGCCGTGTACGACGGACAGAGCCGGACCGGACGGCTGGGCCTGCGGGAAGGGAACGTGGTTTTCGCCGAGTTGGATGGTATGCAGGGGGAGAAGGCGGCTTACACGATGCTGGGCTGGGACGCGGCGCGGTGGAGGTTGGAAGACCGCGTGCCGGACTCCGAGAACGTCCGCATCAGCACCATCGGGTTGATCCTGGAAGCGGTGCGCTGGCGGGAGCGGAAGGAGGAGCTCCTCCGGCAACTGCCATCTCCCACTGGACCGTACCGACTGACGGAGCGGTTCCGCCGCCTTGGCAACAGGGTGCAACTGCCCGCGGACGTGCGGCGTTTCCTGAGCCTGGTCGACGGAAAGAGGAATGTGGCCCAGCTTCTGGCGGACAGTCCCTACGACGAGCTGGAGACATTGGAGAAACTCGTGAAAATGGTGCGCCGCCGGGTCGTCGAGCCAGTGCAGCCGGTCCCCAAAGCGAAGGAAATCGAGATTGAAGAGAAAGGAAAGGTTCGGGAGCAACCCTGTGCCCCGCCGGTCGTTAGCGCGCCGGAACCAGAGGCCGAGAGGGTAGTCGAAGAGGTTCCCGCTCTGGAGGCAAGGGGGGTTCCGGAGAGCTGGGTGCTCGTAGTGGGGTCGGAGCGGTCCGGGCGGCCCGAGATTCTTCGTCGACTTTCGCGCACCACGCCCTTTGAGAGAAGGGTCCGACAGGGTAGCCGGAACGTTTCTCTCGGGGTGGGGAGTTGGGATGAAGGTGTGGGTCTTTTGGGGGTGGACACGCGGGACGTCACCGAGGCCCTTCTGCGACGAGTCGCCAGCAAGGTTTCGTCGGCGATTCTGCTAGTCGGTGCGGCGGAGCGGCGGAAATGGGAGTACATGAGCTACCTCTACCAGGCCCTGCGCGACCATTTTGAGGGACCAGTCATCGTGGCTGTGACTGGATTGGAAGGCGAAGACAGGTCGGTTCTGGATCACCTGCGCGAGACGCTCCGGCTGCGGGGCGGGGACCGATTGCTGCAGATTACCACGGACGAGGTGAGTCCCCTGAAGGCGGCGCTCGGAGCGCAGCTCGAGTTGAGCGGCGATGCAACCGCGTAGTCACGCGGGTTCGAGGAGCGGGGGTGAGCCACCCCGGGGGCGGGATCTCTCGCACGCGAATGGAGACACGTCACGGAGGCAGAAGGCAGCATGGACGTGCGAAGAGCGGACGTCGTGGCGGTCGGCCTGCCCACTGCTCTGGCGGAGCCGCTCGCCGAGCGACTCGGGCGGGAGGGCATTGGCCTCGAGGTGTTGCCGGACGTGGTGCGGCGGCGGCCGGACGAGATTCTCCGTACGCACCCTACCGTACTGCTGTTGTTCGTGGGCGCCCCCGATGTCCCGGACCTCGCGTCGCTTGTTTCCCGTGCTTTGGCCGAAGACGCGAGCGTGGTTGTGCTTGAGAAGGGCCTGAAGCTCGAGGAACGTCTGGAGCTGTACCGCTTCGGCGTGCACGAGCTGATCAGCTACCCCGTTTCGATTGCGGAGGTGGCGGTACGGCTGCGCCATCTGCTCGCAGTTCGTGGTGAGAACGGTCGGGAGGTTCTCGCGCCACGGAGACTGAGCGGTTCCCTCGCGGACATGAGTCTGGAGAATCTCGTCGACTTGCTGCAGATGGGGAAGAAAACGGGCGTCATTACGCTCGTCTCCGGCTCCAGTCAGGGCTTCGTGTTCGTCCGCGAGGGACAGATCGTGGACGCCTTGCTGGATGATCTCCCACCGGAAGAGGCGCTGGTTAGCATGTACCTGTGGGTGGAGGGCACCTACGAAGTGGAGTTGGGGGAATTCGCTCGTCCACGGCGGCTTGACGGGAGGGCTTGGAGGGCAGCGCAGAGCTGGGGCCAGATTCGCCACCACTTGCTCAGCATGAGGCGCGACCTGCCGCGCATCACCACGCCGCTCGCGGCTTCCGCCGACGATCGGACCGACGTGGAGCTCGAGCAGGAGGAACGGGAGTTGCTCGATAAGCTGGACGGCCGAACGAACCTCGTCGGCCTCCTGCGAAACACGGATTTTGACCCGGAGTATTTGCTGGAACTGGTGCGCGGATTGTGGGCGAAAGGCCTCGTGGCCGAGGTCGAGGATCAGGAAGAGCGGCCAGTGAGGGAAGGTTCTCGTCTGGAGGAGCGCGTGATGAGGGCCCTGCCGGGTCTCCTGGGATTGAGTGACGGGCGGACTCCATTGAAAGCCAAGCACCTGTTCCGTGGATCCGTACCGTATCGGCCGGCGCTCACGCGCACGGAATTGCTCCAGATTCGCGAGGCGCTGCGCTGACCGGCTTGACCTGTCCGGAGACGAACATCCGGCCTGGAGCGGCAAAGAGAGAGCGTTGTTTCCACGCAGCTCCGGCTTGCTTTTCCTGAGCAGCAGCATTTGGGGGATGAGACGACCTCGCCGCGCTTGAGACAACTCGGCGGCGATTCTGGTCCTGAGAAACCGGCTCTCGGGGTCTGAACGGTGTGCAAATGGAAGCCGGTGATCTTCTCTGAGACAAGCGGTACGGTTCGGAGGTCCCGTGCTGCTCGGGCGAAGGGGAATTCTTTGGAGCTGGCGGGGGTTTGAGGAGAGGAAAAACGGGGAGGATTCTACCGACGATGGGGTGAGCTCGGCTGATTCGGCTGGAACGGGCGGGGGACACAGAATGGATGAAAGAGGACTGCGCAGGAGATCTGAACGGACCGGGTCCGGTGGAGAGGAGAGACGCGTTGGACACTGTGTTCCTCGTGAGGCATGGCCACGCGGTGGGTTCCAGGACGGTCAGCCTCGAAGCGATCGCCGCTCGTCTCCGACGCAGGGGACTGAAAGGCCGGGGCGAGGAAGCCAGCCCTGGCCGTGCCATCGGTGGGCGACCGGCCGAAATCCTCGTCCTCGCTCCGGAGTACGTGCCGTTGCTGCGCCTGAGCAACCTGGTTTGCGACAATATCGAGTTCGACGACGGTACGTTCGTGATTGCGAGCCGGACGCTCGACACCGGGCACCGAGTGCGGATCTTCGGAATCTGCGTGCGCGGCAAACCTGAGCGTCTGGCCTTGGATCTGTTGATGGGCAGAGTCGTTGGGACAGTCCTTCTTTACCCGTGGGAGGAGTCGGAGGCACAGCTGCGGGCCGAACAACTGGCCGATTGGTACGAATCCTACTGCGAAGCTCCATTGCTGGTGGCGGCTTACTCAATCGTTGGCAATCCGTTGCCAGGCCCGGCCCTCGACGCTGGATTGCGATTGGGCGAAGACGCGCGGCTGATGGGGGTGGACCTGCACAGGCGAGACTCCGTGGTGAACATCCTCAAGGCCCTCCTCTCAATGGCGGCCGAGCGAGCTGGGGAATAGGGCCGCTGGCTCCGGGCTACGACTGCACTCTTGGCATCTGGTTTGCAATCTACCGGGACGCCGCACTGTTGGAACCGAAGTTCCTGCGGTAGGCGGCAGCGAGACTGGTTCGCCCTCGATACAGGCGGAACGAACTGGGCGCCCGAGCGATTCGAGGTGCGGACGACTACGCGGCGAAGAGGGGCGAGCGCTTGTCGACGAATCGTGAAGAAAACCCCAGGGATGATGCCCGCGGGCGGGAAGCAGATCTCCAGGGTGGCGCACGGTCTTCGGAGCTAACTCTCGGTCTGCGGCTCCGGGCGCTGCGCAACCTGCTCTCGGGGTCACCCCTTTCCGGCCTGGTGGACGAACTCACTGACGACGCTGTCGTGGAGCTCCAACGTTTCGCCTGGAATCGCGCCGTCGAGGTGGGTCTGCGCTTGAACGGGCGGAACTTCAGCCGGAGCAGCATCACCCGCTGGATGGAGCCGACGCGCAGCTACATGGAGCGGCGCGGCTGCACCGAACGGTTGTACAGATGCAAGGCGAGCCAGTGCATTCGCTTTCATCCCGACTGCGCCCGGGACAAGTTGAAAGGCCAGCTCGACGCCATGGCCCGCGCCACGGGTCAGTGGGTCCTGCAAGCTCGAAGGAACGCCAGGCCCTCCGGTCAGCCCACCGACTGAACCACCAACTGTCGAGGTTACCTCTGCATCCCGCAAGCTCCGCGATCTTTGGATTTGATGCCACTCACGTGAGAGCTCCGCGGCTAGCAATTGGCCTGACGGTTGAGATTGTACCTTCAGGGCTCAGGGGGAAGGCTCTGCCGAACCGCCCGGATTGCCGGGGAACATTCCGGTACGCCGACCTATTTCAATCTCGGACGTTTGTTCGGCACCGTGCGCCGCGCCACCCGTTCGCGCGAGTGTGCGTTGCGAGTTGTCGAGAGTCGCGAGGTAGATTACCCCTCGTGAGTCGGGAGCCGGGATTGTGATCCGGAGCGCAGACGAGGAGCCCCGAGCGCCAAGCGGGCGGTCCATTTGCCTCAGAGAGGCCGAGATGGGTGACGGTGGGCGCGAAGGGGCGGCGGGCGCAACCTTGAAGCCTGATCGCTTTTCGCGTCCTGCTTGCGCGTGGGGGCGAAGAGAATTGCGGCGGGACGAGCTTCTCGCCCTGCCCGGCACAGTTGCTGACGGCGGAGATGTCTTCTCTGCTGGAAATCGCCCTACACCACATCG
>CAYXFI010000093.1:0-5440 GCA_964464205.1 uncultured Cytophagia bacterium | reverse complement strand
GCGCCCGAGGACCGCAAGAATGCTCGCCTGGTGGCGCGCCACCTCACGCTGGACGGCCTCCCCATTTCGGATGAGCTGGGTTTGCACTTCCTTCCGGCCTGTACGGTCTACATTGCGCCCAGTGCCTCGGCCTTCGATAGCCTGGCATCGCCTCACCTGCCTCGCTGGACCGGGGCGGTGGCTCTTGCCGGTGCACGTCGGATTGTGTTGAAATCCCCGCGCTGGAGCCGCGGAAGTGAGCTTGTGGTGGATCTGCTGCATGAACTAACCCACATTCTGGTGGACCGCGCGGCCGGTGGTCGGGCCGTCCCACGTTGGTTCAACGAGGGATTGGCGCTCTACTACTCTCGCGACACCCGCTACGCGCGCAGCCGCTCGCTGGCCCGAGCTCTTCTCACCCGATCCCTGATTGACCTCGACGACGTCGACCGGGTTTTGCGCTTCCACCGGGCCAAGGCTGAGCTCGCCTACCAGGAGAGCCTGCTGGCGGTGCGCTACTTGCTCGATCGCTTCGGGCCGGGTGTGGCCGAGGACATCCTGACTGGCGTCTCGGAGGGCCTTTCATTCCGCTCGGCCTTCCGCAGGGCCACGGGAATTCCCTACAGATTGTTCAAACTGGAGCTCGTGCGGTACTGGCGCGAACGGCACCGGTGGGACTTTCTGGTCGATCTGGTGTACGTCGTCTGGGGCGGTGCGATTGGGCTCGCGTTGCTGGCGTACTGGCTCGTTCGCAGACGGAATCGCCGGCGGTTGCAGGAGTGGGAACAGGAGGAAATCCGACGCGTCAAGGGGGTTCCGTACTGGTCCCACCCGAGCATCTCCTACGATCCGCAGGCTTTCTCTTCCGGAAGAGCTGCGCAAGAGGGCGAAGAGTCCGAGAACCAAGGTCGGGCAGTCTGACTTGTCTCCCGCTGGAAGAACCGGCTGGGTGCTCGGGCGTGGTCCGGACTGGTGTCTTTCCGCAAGCCAATTGGAATTAATGGGTTACGTGATCTCGGTGACGTGATTGTGGCTTGACTTTTTGGCCTTGGTGTCGTAAATTGCTGGCCGTTCGAGGAAAGCGGCGGTGTCACCTGCGACGGTTCGAGGCATCTCGTGTCCACGTTGCTCCAGACAATTCACACCAACTTCGGCCAGAAGGGGAATTCCACGGCGCTCATCTTTCGGGGGCACGAGGTCTCCTACTCTCGGATGGGCGAGGCCACCTATCGCCTGGCCAAGGCGCTCAAAGAGCTCGGCGTGGAGCCGGGCGACCGGATCGGGCTGATGTTACCGAACGTGGCGCAGTTTCCAATCAGCTACTACGCGGTGCTGTGCATTGGCGCCTCGGTGGTCCCCATCAACATCACGTACAAGGAGCGGGAGATCCGCTACATCCTCGAAGATGCGGAGGTGAAGGGGGTCATCGCGTGGGAAGGGTTTCGGAACACTTTGACGAAAGCCGCGGACGGCCTGACGCGCTGTTCGCTTTTCATCTACCTGGGTAACCGGGTCCCACGCGACGCTCACAGCCTGACCGGACTTCAGGAACAGCACTCGCCGATCGCTGAGCCGGACCCAGTGGACGATGGGGCGGTGGCCGTGATCCTGTACACGGCGGGTACCACCGGCCGACCGATGGGCGCGGAGCTCACGCATCGGAATCTGTCGGCAAGTGCGTCGATCTTGCACGACCAATTTGGGTTTCGCGAACAGGACCGTGTGCTGGCGGTTCTGCCCCTTTTCCACGCCTTCGGCCAGGCTGTGACGATGAACGCGCCGCTCATGGCCGGGGCCACGATGGTCCTGGAGCCACGATTCGAGGCGAGACAACTGCTTTCGGCGTTGCGCGAATACGAAGTGCGGTGGCTCGCGGCTGTTCCGCCAATGGTGCGGGAGCTGTTGGAAGCAGACAGTGACGAAAAGCTCCCGGAGCTTCGCTACTGCATCACGTCGGGTGGTCCGATCTCCGAAGAGGTGGTGGAGCGGTTTGAGCAGAGATTCGGGGCCCGCGTGCTGCCCGGCTACGGCCTGACGGAGACCTTTTCGCTCGTCAGTTGCACGCGGATGGATCGGGAGTGGCGGCCTGGCTCGGTGGGGCAGCCGTTGTACGGCGTGGACGTGGCCATCTGGGGCGAAGACGGGGAGATCCTGCCACCGGGCAGGCCGGGCGAGATCGTCATCAACAGCCCCACGGTGATGCTCGACTACCTGAATCGGCCGAAGGCCACCGACGAAGCGAAGCGGGAAGGATGGCTGCACACCGGTGACGTCGGGTACTTCGACGAAGACGGCTACTTGTTCATCGTCGACCGGAAGAAAGACCTGATCGTCAAGGGTGGGTTCAGCATCTTCCCGAGCGAGATCGAGCAGTGTCTGCAGGCGCACCCCAAGGTGGAACGGGCGGTGGTGATCGGCGTGCCCGACGAAGAACAGGGCGAGGAGGTGAAAGCCTACATCAAGCTGAGGGAAGGCGAACGAGCCACCGCGAAGGAGATCATCAACTACTGCCGGGAGCGCATGGCCCTGTACAAGTGTCCCAAATACGTGGAATTCTGCCGTTCCTTTCCGAGAACCACAACTGGCCGCGTTCTGAAACGCATGCTGCGGCAGAGAGAACTGGAAGCGCGCCGGAGTACGAACGGGTGTGAGACGCTGATCACGGGTTCCTGATTTGAACGAATCGTAGCGGGAGGAAGAAAGTGAAGGAATACGCGACGGGCGACATTCGGAACCTCTGCCTGGTGGGTCACGGTGGATGTGGGAAGACTTCGCTGGCGGAGGCCATGCTGTTCACCGCGGGCGCAATAAGCCGCTTAGGAAGTGTGGATGAGGGCAACACCGTATCCGATTACAACCCCGACGAAATCGAGCGCAAGATCTCCATCGCACTCAGCTACGTACACGCCGACTGGAACGGCAAGAAGATCAACGTTCTGGATTCGCCAGGATACGCCGATTTCGTCGGCGAGGTGGTTTCGGGCCTGCGGGTGGCGGATTTTGCAGTCGTGGTCATTAGTGCCCAAGCAGGGATTGAAGTAGGCACCGAGAGCGTGTGGAAGTTGGCCGACGAGGAAAAGCTCGGCCGCCTCATTTTCATCAACCGGTTGGACAAGGAACACGCGGATTTCGACAAGGTTCTGGGTCAGCTCCAGGAGCGGTTCGGCAACGCGGTCACACCGATTCAGTTCGCGGTCAATCCCGGCGAAGACTTCGACTCGATCGTGGACCTGATCTCCATGAAGCTGGTGAAGTACCAGCGGGATAAGTCGGGCAAATTCACGGCTCAAGATATCCCCGGCGATCTGGAGGCGAGGGCCGCGGACCTGCGGGAGAAACTGGTGGAGAAGGTGGCCGAGGCCGACGACGAGCTGATGGAGCGTTACTTTGAAAACGGCGATCTGAGCGAAGAGGAGCTGAGGCGCGGGCTCCGCAAAGGGATCGCCGAAGGCACGATCTACCCGGTGCTGGCGGGCGCCGCTACGGCGAACATTGGCACGCGGCATCTGCTGGACTTCGTGGCCGAGTACTGCCCCTCGCCCCTCGATGCGCCAGCGGAGGTGGGGAAGAAGCCGGACTCGGATGAGGAGGTCGAAGTAAAGCCGGATCCCGAAGCCCCCACAGCCGCCCTGGTTTTCAAGACCGTCTCCGAAATGCATCTGGGCGAACTCTCCTTCTTCCGGGTGTACTCCGGAGCGGTACGGTCCGGCACGGAGCTTCTCAATGCCAGTCGGGGTATCATTGAGAAGATCGGTCAGATCTACGAGATGAACGGCAAGAACCGGCATGAGGTGGGGATCGTTCGGGCTGGCGACATCGGCGCGGTGGTGAAGCTGCGCGACACGCACACGGGCGACACGCTGTGCGACAAGAAATCGCCCGTCGTACTCCGCGGGATCGCCTTCCCCGAGCCGGTGATCCGGGTGGCGGTGGAGCCCAAATCCAAAGGGGACGAGGAGAAGATCTCGGCAGGTCTGTCGGCCCTGCACGAGGAGGATCCGACTTTCGCCGTCCAGTACGACGCGGAACTTCGGCAGACGATCATTTCCGGTCAGGGCGAGCTGCACCTGGAGGTGGTCATCAAGCGCCTCAAGGACAAATTCGGCGTAGACGTGTCGCTCACCGAGCCCAAGATCCCTTATCGGGAGACCCTGCGGAAGAAGGCGGAAGCGCAGGGCAAGTACAAGAAACAGACGGGCGGTCGCGGTCAGTACGGCGACGTCTGGCTGCGATTGGAGCCGTTGCCTCGCGGACAGGGATTCGAGTTCGTGGATGCCATCGTGGGCGGCGTGGTGCCCTCGAAGTACATTCCCGCCGTGGAGAAGGGAGTGCGCGAGGCAATGGCCGAGGGCGTGATCGCCGGTTTTCCGGTGCAGGACGTGAAGGTCACATTGTACGACGGATCGTTCCACCCGGTGGACTCCTCGGATCTGGCGTTCAAGATCGCCGCGTCGATGGGCTTCAAGAAGGCTTTCAAGGAGGCCGACCCTGTGATCCTCGAGCCCATCTACGACGTGGAGGTCATCGTGCCGGAGGAGTACCTGGGCGACGTGATGGGCGACCTTTCCGCCCGGCGCGGCAAGATCCTGGGCATCGACAGCGAAGGGCCTTTTCAGGTGATCAAAGCGAAAGTGCCCCTCGCCGAGCTGTACAAGTACTCCACGACGCTGCGCAGTCTCACACAGGGTCGCGGAATGCACCGCAGGCGCTTTTCACACTACGAGGAGGTACCGAAGGAGATCGCTGAGAAGCTGATCGCCCAGGCGGAGGAGGAAAAGCAGAAGAAATGACGTCCGCTGTGCTCGGTCAGTTTCGGTGAGAACGGGTGGGCGAGGGAGGTATTCCTCGCCCTTTTGTCATTTTCCGGCGAAGCCGGTGGGGAACGGTCGTGTGGAACAACTCGGTGAGGTCGGGAAGTGGACGAGTTGAGACAGATCCTGTGGGCACCATGGCGAATGGAATACATTCTGGGGGAGAAGAGCGACGGTTGCGTCTTCTGCGACAAGCCCGCTTTGGACGACGATCGGGAGGCCCTGATCGTACACCGGGGACAGCATTGCTACGTGATCCTGAACTACTACCCGTACAACAACGGTCATCTGATGGTGGTGCCTTTTCGACACGTCGCGGAACTCGAGGACCTGACCGCTGAGGAGCGAATCGAGCTGATAGATCTTACGGCCCTCAGTCTGGAGGTTCTGAAGAAAGCCATCTCGCCGCACGGATTCAATCTTGGCCTCAACCTGGGCTCGGTGGCGGGCGCGGGCGTGTCGGGGCATGTGCACCTGCACGTGGTGCCGCGGTGGGAGGGCGACACCAACTTCATGCCGGTCATCGGCCACACGAAAGTCGTGAACGAAGGACTCTGGGAGACCTGGGACAAGCTGGCACCCCTGTTTCGCGAGCGCTCCGGCTCGTAGAAACGGACGGTACTTTGAAGCCTGTGAGTCCACAGAATTGA
>CAYXFI010000092.1:0-11737 GCA_964464205.1 uncultured Cytophagia bacterium | reverse complement strand
TGCAAATGGGCGCTCTCATAGGGGGCGTACTCGGAGCAGGGCTGGGGTATCACCTCGGTCTCGAAAAGTACCCCATCGGGAGGCAGGACATGACGGCGAGAGAGGCGGCCCCGGATACCACGAAGCGTCCCCCGCCGAGGCTTCTGCTTCCCCTCGGGATAGTCGCGAAGCTCTTGGCCGCGGAGGCCGGAATGATGGCTGGAGCAACCCTGGGGGCACTTGGCGGGGTTGTGGTCGGTGGAGGAGGCTATGGCTCACCGGTTTTTGGAGAGGTTGGGGCGCACCTCGGAGCGAGTCTCGGCGCAACGGCCGTCTTGTGCAAGAAAGATCCCTACACCGGCGGGCTCGATTTTCTCCCCACGTTTCTCGGGGCGCTTTTGACCACGGCGTGGTGGACGGTGAAATCGATGGAGGAGGGGGACGGAAGTCAGGTGCTGGTGGGTTTCGTCCTGGCGCCGGTCGGTGGATTGGTCACCGGCGGAGTGACAAAGCTGCTCACGAACAGCCTCGAGAAGGGTGGCTCTGGCCCGCAAAGTCCGGCCAAAGCGAAATCGAATGCGGCGTGGATGCCGCGAACCACCGATGGACGGAGGGATGAAACTCTGAACAACGCAGGGCCAGAGGGGAGTCGGTAAGCTGGTCTTTTTCGCGGCGGAGACCCCGCAAGCTGGATGGCGACTGAGGCTGTCACACGGCGTGGAGCGCGCGGGGCGCCGACGGTCTACTTCTGATAGCTTTGATCGGCTACAGGTGCCTTCGAGGGCGCAACGATCTTGAGTAGCTCGGCCGGTTCGTGAATCAGGAAATCGGGGGAGCTTTTCAAAAGCACTTCGAGGGGGCTGTAACCCCACGTGACGGCGCACACCTTCATCCCTGCAGCGCGAGCTGCGAGGACGTCGTTGTCGGTGTCGCCCACCATGAGGGCCCTGGCGGGCGGAACCTCGAGGGCCGAGGCGGCGGCGAGCAGCATGTCGGGCCCCGGCTTGAGCCTGGCGACGTCCTCGGGTCCGATCACAACGTCGAAGAACTGGCTCAGGTCGAGGGCATCCAAGATCCTCGTAGTGTAGATCTTCGGTTTGTTGGTCGCAATTGCTTTGGGGAAACCCTCCAGTTCGGCGAGCATCTCGGGGACGCCCGGAAACGGACGGGTGCGGTCGAGGCAGTGCTCGTGGTAGAACTGGCGGAAAATGTCGATGAACTCGTCGAAACGGTCCTGTTCGCCCTCGGGCAGGACGATGCGGGCGAAATTGTCCGGACCGGGCCCGATGCTTCGACGCGCCTGCTCAAGGGTGATCGGGCGCATGCCGAGCTTCCGCAGGGTCAGATTCGCACAGGTGAGCACGTCCGGTGCCGTGTCCACAATGGTGCCGTCGAAATCGAAAATGAGGGCTCGGATATCCACTTTCTTCCGGTCGGTCACTTTGCCTCCCCTTTTCCGCGCTACTCCCAAGTGGGTCCCGGTCCGGCTGTCGGTCGCGTGATTCAGCCTCGGTGCAGACTCAGGAATCGGCGGATCGAACGGTCGTAGGTGCGTTCTACCTCGGGCGGGAAGAAACACGCGGGCAATTCGCCGAGCCGTTGGTGGTAGGCTAGGCACTGGCAGCAGTATCCCTTGCGAGAACACGGTTCGTACGTGCAGTTGCAGCGTTCCATGTTACTCTCAAAGTGTTTGCATTCCATATCCACCTCCACGGTTTGGTTCGGCAGACGTACATTGGGCCAGAACGGGAGAAGCCTGCGCACAAGAGCACGAAAGCACCTGGATCGGCTCACGCCCAGGGACGGCTTTTTGTTCCCACTGAACATCGGATTTCTGGCGGAATTCTACAAGTCGTCTGTTCCTCGCGACGGCGCCGTGCCGGTACTGTTGCTCGCCGCGCCGACACTGAGGTGGCCCGTACCGCCAGGCCGCGATCGGCACCCGGCTGGGCACAGAAGGAACTTGGCCGGGTGCGTCTGAGTAGATGCGGGTGGACGCTTGGGATCTCGGCACCGACAAAGCCCTTGACTGGGGCGCGAGATCTGCTAAATTAGGGTTCGGAGAGGTGCCGGAGTGGTTGAACGGGGCGGCCTCGAAAGCCGTTGACCCGCTTGTCGGGTCCGTGGGTTCGAATCCCACCCTCTCCGCCACGCCGCCAACGACTGGCGGCTTTTTTGTTGTTCCGCGAAGACTGGCTGGTTTCTCACAAACGAGTATGGCCGCGGGCGTGTGGTCCAACGTTGCAGGGACGTACAGGAGGTGAATCTTCCGGTTTGGGTGCGACGCTCAAACGGACGAGCAGTGTTGAGGAGCGAGCCTCTCTGTCCTCCCCGACAGGTCGTGAAGCGGCGGAGTCCCGGGAACCCGCGGGAATCGAAATCACCATTCGCCCTTTCCGAAACTACGGGGAATTTCAGCGGTGGATGAAGGAGCTCGCCGGCATCTACGAACGGGCTTACCGGGACCTCGGCAAATACGCGTACAGGGGAAGGGGGAAGATCTACGGCTACCTGATCTGGCTGTATCGTGGGGACCCCGACTCGTTCTTCGTCGCCTGGAATGAGGATGGCGTGCCTGTGGGATTCATTTCCGCCCACCGCCACTGGCACGATTCGCAGCTCGGAGAAGTGGGGAACATTCACGAGATGGATGTGGACCCAGCCTACCAGGGCAGGGGGATTGGCAAACGACTTTTCCTTTCCATGCTCGAGCACTTGCGCCGGGAACACACCCGAGTGATGCTTTGGGTGGGCAAGGAGAACGAGCGGGCCCGGAGGATGTACGAACGCTTTGGTTTCCGCGAAGTCGGGCGGCACGGCGAATGGATCAAAATGGCGAGAGACTTCAGCGACGAGTCAGCGAGCTCGTAGCCCTTCCGTCTCCGACCGGCCGGGAAAAACCCGTCCTGGAGTACCTGGAGCGCCGACTTCAGGAAATGGGTTTCGAGCTGCGCCGGCAGGAACTGTCGCCGGGACGGTGGAACCTGTACGCGAGAAGGGGAGGTGGTCGTTTCCTGCTGGCCACCCACGTGGATACGGTCCCGGACTGGGGTCACCCGGATGGAAGCCGCCTTCGGAGGGCGGGGGACTGGCTGTACGGGCGCGGGGCGCTGGACACGAAGGGACAGATCGCCGCCCTACTCGAAGCCTGTTCGGACCGGAGCGCGGACGTGAGCCTCGCTTTCTTCGTGGACGAAGAGGATCTCGCCAAGGGGTCGGAGGCCTTCGATTGGCCCTGGCCGGGACCGGTGGAGGGGGCCGTTGTGCTGGAGCCCACGGGACTCTCAATTTGCACCGCCCAGGCGGGCAGCTTCGAGCTGGAGGTGGTGGTGCCCGGGAAAGCCTGGCACGGGGCCACCTTCCGGGAAGGGGACAATGCCATTTTGCGAGCCCTCGACCTCATTGCGCGCATTCGCGCCCTCCCGTTCTGGCGCACCCGAGATCCCAGGTTCCCGGAGCTGGGGGTCACGGTTGGACGGATTTCCGGCGGTCGCGACGTGCAACTCATTCCGGACCGCTGCACTTTCCAGG
Organism: uncultured Cytophagia bacterium; assembly: GCA_964464205.1. GTDB lineage: Bacteria > Zhuqueibacterota > Zhuqueibacteria > Oleimicrobiales > Geothermoviventaceae > Zestofontihabitans. The sequence continues at coordinate 8,227 of CAYXFI010000092.1, read as the reverse complement.
TGGACATGCCGGTGTTGCCCGAACACGGCCTGGATGCGGTGCGCGATGCCGTACTGACGATCTTGGAGAAAGCTGGGGCGTTCTACTCCGTTCACCATCACGATCCGCCCTTTGAGACGGACGAAAAAGAGACCGTGGTGCGGACGCTCGCCCGGGCACACCGGGAGGCTACGGGGACGGAGCCCCGTTTCTCGGGGTTCACAGCCTGGTCGGACGCCGAGAATTTGGTGAAGAAGGGGATTCCCAGCGTCGTCTACGGTGCGGGCGATCTGGCCCTGGCCCACACACCCGAGGAGCGGGTTCGCCTGCCCGATCTTCTCGTCCTTCGCGACGTCCTGCGATCCTTTCTCGTTATCGCTTCCCAGTGAGTGGGTCCGGGCTTTTGCTCCCGACGCGGGTGCTAGGCTACCGCCCAACTCGCGGGGGCTGGGGTAGCTGCTGCGTGCACGTCTGAAAGAGCCCTGCGGCGATCCTGCTGTGAATCCGCGGTTCGGGCGTTTGGCCGTTACCCTTGATTTTGCGCAGCCGCTCAGACTAGACGCAGGTCGTGGGCCGAAGGGCCCGGAAAAACCGTGGCCCCTCTGAGAGATGAGAATCGCCTCGCGCACAAAGGGGGTTTTCGGTTGCTTTTTAGTGGGTCAAGGCGTATATTGAACGTTCCCATGAGTGCACGTAAAGTAAATATTGCCCGCAATGTAGAGCAAGTTCGGGAGCGCATTGAGCTGGCCTGCGCCCGTGCGGGTCGGGATCCGGGGGAGGTGACCGTCGTTGCGGTTTCCAAGACCTTCCCGCCCGAGGTGATCCGCGAAGCGGTGGAGGCTGGCATTCGGGACATTGGCGAGAACCGAGTGCAGGAGGCCTACCAGAAATTCCAGGAGCTGGGTCGGATCGCCACCTGGCACATGGTGGGGCACCTCCAGACCAACAAGGTGAAGCGGGCGCTGGAGTTCTTTGACTGGATCCACTCGGTGGATTCCTTGCATCTGGCCCGGGAGATCAGCAAACGGGCGGAGAGACTGGGCCGGGAAGTGGACGTCCTGCTCGAGGTGAACACTTCGGGCGAGGCTTCGAAGTACGGTGTGGCTCCCGAGGAGCTGCCCGCGCTGGCGGAGGCAGTGAGCCAGCTTCCGCGCATCCGGGTGCGCGGGCTGATGACGATTGCGCCCATTGTGGAGCGTCCCGAGGAGGCTCGACCCTACTTCGTGATGTTGCGCGAGCTTCGCGACCGGTTGGTCGAGGAAGGTGTGGTGGCGGAATTGCCGCACCTGTCGATGGGGATGACCGACGATTTTGAAGTGGCGGTGGAGGAGGGGGCCACGATGGTGCGCATCGGTCGGGCGATTTTCGGCGAACGAACTTGAGCGCAGGCCCTCGGCGAAGGCCGGGGCGAAGAGGTGTTCAGCCGGGCCTACCACATCAGCGTGCGGAGCTGGAGCGGATTCGAGTCGCGGGACTAGTGGTAGTAGCTTCGCAGAGTGACAGAATAGAGTGGAATCATGTTCGTGTTCGGGAACTTGTTCGCCGCGGTGGCGCGGCTTCTGGACCTGGTACTGACGCTGTACATCTGGGTGGTGATCGCTCGTGCCGTGGTCTCATGGGTGGGGGCCGATCCGTACAACCCAATCGTCGTGTTCTTGCGGCGCGTCACAGACCCCCTTCTGTACCACATTCGCAGGTTCGTACCTCCCATTGGCGCGATCGACATTAGCCCGCTGATCCTGATCTTGCTGGTGTGGTTGGTGAAGAGTTTTGTGGTGTCCACGCTTTTCGACATCGCGGCTCTCCTTCGATAGGGGCGCGGGCGCCGTCAAATGACCTCGAGCTGCAACGTACATCAAAGCGGCGGAGGAGATCCGTGCGGCTAACCCCGCTCGATATCAAGAAGCAGGAGTTCCGGCGGGTCCTGAGGGGCTACGATCCGGACGAAGTGGACACGTTCCTGGAAATGGTGGCCGAAGAGTACGAGAGCCTCATCCGGGAGAAGAACGAGCTGGCCGACGAAGTGCTGAAGCTGCGCACTCAACTGCGCGATTACCAGGAGGTCGAGCGTACGCTGAAAGAGACCCTGATGACGGCGCAGCAAACGATCAACGAGTCGAAAGAGAGCAGCCGCCGCGAAGCGGATTTGATCATACGGGAGGCTCACGTCAAAGCGGACGAGATCCTGGAGGATGCCCGCAAAGAGCTCTCGGAGTTGAAGAACGAGATCCTGATGCTTCGTTCGCAGAAAGAGTCGCTGGCCAGGCGGTTGCGCCACCTTCTCGAGTCCCAGCTTGAACTGCTCGGTGTCCTGGAGATGGAGGACGTGAGGTTAGACGCGAAAGCGGGTCAAAAGAGCACCGGAGAGTCGAATCCGCGGAGCGGATCCAGATTCGAGCTCGCGGGCGATGAAGGGGAAGGGGAAGACAAGGGGGCGCGGAAGTCCAGCGACGAGGGTGGATCGGAGGAATCGCCAAACAGCGGTGCGGTCGTGTACTGAGCCAGGATGAGAGGTTCGTCATGTCGAGGAACACACTGGTTGTCGCTGCTCTTGGTTTGGCCTTGCTGGGTCAAGGATGCGTGAAGCGGATTCCTCTGCCGTACGAGAAGGTTGAGAGGGGTAGCCGGGTCTGGGTGAAAACGGTGGAGCAGCGCGAGCTCGCCGGCGACGTGGTGGACAAGAAACCCGACCGGTTTGTGCTGCGCACATTCAAAGGCGACGTGGACACTTTGCTGATCGCCGATGTGGTCGAGATCACGGCGAGGCCGCAGGAGTACGATGAAGCCGGCCGCCTGATCACGGAACGGGAAATCGACTCGGTGAAGACCCATCGCAATCTGGTGCTCTATTCCATTGGCGGAACGGCTCTCAGCTTCGGGGCTAGCTTCTACCTGGGGAGTTTCGTACGCAGGCATGTGAACACTGGCGAAGACGTGGCCCTGTGGGGCATCACGGGTTTGGGGACGGCCGCGGGGCTGGCGACCTTCTCTCGGGCCGGGGCGAACAGAGACCGGCTCATGGCTCTCGAGAAGATCAAAGACTACCGGAAGGAACAGGCGGCGAAAGAGCTCCAGCGGCAGAAGAGCAAACGGGAGCAACTGGAAGAGGAACTGCGACGGCTGAAAGAGGAACAGCGGAAGAAACAGGAAGAGCTGGAGCGCCTCAAGAAGCTGCTGGAGAAGAAGAAATCCCAATTGAATGCTCCGTGAAAGCGTGACTGGTTCGCTGCAGCGGGTCCTTGATGCCGGGCCTTGGGTGTGTGGGAGTGCTTCCGCCTGCAGGAAGAGACTGGAACGTTGAAGCCCGGTGTTCGCGAAGCCCTTCGGACGGCCCGGTGGTTGACGGAGAGGTTCGGCCAAGCGCCGCAGTGTGCCGTGGTTCTCGGTTCTGGATGGCGGGCCAAAGGCGGGAAAGATGGGGTCGGTTTTTCGGAGGTGCCGGGCTTTCCTGTCCCGCGCTCGGGCCATCACCGAGGGGTGTTTCGGCTGATGAGCCTGCGGGGGAAAACGGTGGCGGTGCTAGAAGGGCGGACTCACCTCTACGAAGGCTACACGGCCCAACAGGTGACGTTGCCGCTGGCGAGTCTTGTGGAATGGGGCGTGCGCAGGTTCCTGCTCACGGGGCTCTGTGGCTCGATGAGTCCCGGGTTGGCGCCGGGGCAGTGGGTGCGGCTGACTGGACACATCAACCTTACGGGGGACGCGTGCTTTTGGCCGCGCAGGTGCGAGGCTTCGGACGCGTGGTGGGGAGAGGAAGACCATGAGTTGCCGTCGGTGGTGGCAGCCGGGATTCTCGGTCCGTCGCTGCCCACGGCGGCTGAATACAGGGCGTGGCAAGCGCTCGGTGCGCAGGTGGTGACGATGTCGGCGGTTCCCGAGCGCATGGCCTGTGAGCAGCTTGGTTGTGTTTTCGAGAGTCTGTATCTGGTGACGGACGTGTGGGACGGCGTCGCCTTTCGCGGCAGCCCCCGAGCGGCCCGGCGGCTGGCGCAGGAGGCGACGCCCGAGCTCTGGAGATTCGCGGAAGACTTCGTCGGTCGAGGCGGTTGAGGGAAAGGTTGGGCGACATGTACAAAGAGCTTTCACCGAAACTTCGATTTCCGGAGCTTGAGAAGGAGATTCTGAAATTCTGGCAGGAAAACAGAATCTTCGAGCGGAGCGTGGAGGAACGGGACCCGGCGCGGCGGTTTGTGTTCTTCGAAGGGCCGCCCACCGCCAATGGCCGCCCGGGGATCCACCACGTGCTGTCCCGTACGATGAAGGACTTCGTCTGCCGGCTCAAAACCATGCAGGGGTACCGAGTGGAACGCAAGGCCGGCTGGGACACGCACGGACTTCCGGTGGAGATCGAGATCGAGAAAGAGCTCGGAATTCGAACCAAGTCCGAAATCGTCAAGTTTGGTGTGGCCGAATTCAATCGACGGTGCAAGGAAAGCGTCTTTCGCTACAAGCAGGACTGGGATGACCTCACCCGTCGCATCGGTTTCTGGATTGACCTGGAACATCCGTACATCACCTACACCAACGACTACATCGAATCGGTTTGGTGGATTCTGAAGCAGTACTGGGATGCCGGGCTGATCTACCAGGGCCACAAGATCCTGCCGTACTGTCCGCGTTGCGAGACTCCCCTTTCGAGCCACGAGGTATCGCAGGGCTACGAGGAAGTGGAGGACCCCTCGGTCTTCGTGCGAATGAGGCTGGTGGACGAGCCCGGTGTCTCTTTCCTCGTGTGGACCACCACGCCGTGGACGTTGATCTCGAACGTCGCCCTGGCGGTTCATCCCGAAGCCCGGTACGTGCGGGTGAGGCATCGGAGCGAAGAGCTCATCCTGGCTGAGGCGCGGCTCGGCGTGTTGGACGGCGAGTACGAGATCCTGGACACGAAGCTCGGGAAGGAGCTCGAGCGGATCCGCTACCAGCCATTGTTCACCTACGCGAAGATCGACAAGGACGCGTACTACGTGATCCTCGGTGATTTCGTGACCATGGAGGAAGGTACGGGGATCGTTCACATCGCGCCGGCCTTTGGAGAGGACGACTACAACGTGGGTCAACAGTACGGGCTGCCGGTGGTTCAGCCCGTGGACGAGAGCGGTCGGTTCACTTCGGAAGTGGAGCCGTGGGCCGGCAAGTTTGTGAAAGAGGCCGATCCGGAGATCATCGAAGATTTGCGGGCGCGTGGACTGCTCTACCGTGCTGAGCGTTACCTTCACAGCTATCCCCACTGCTGGCGCTGCAAGTCGCCGCTGCTCTACTACGCTCGGAAATCGTGGTACATCCGTACCACGGCCTACAAAGACAAGATGGTCGAGAACAACAGGAAGATCGCTTGGTATCCGAAGGAGGTCGGCGAAGGCCGGTTCGGTGAATGGCTCGAGAACAACGTGGATTGGGCCCTCTCGCGGGACCGCTTCTGGGGTACGCCTCTGAACGTGTGGATCTGCGATTCCTGTGGACGCCAGCAGTGCATCGGGAGTGTGGCGGAGCTCAAACAAAAGGGCGGCCTTGAGGGAGACATCGATCTGCACAAGCCCTACATCGACGAGGTCACCTGGAAATGCGAGGAGTGCGGCGGAACCATGGTCCGCACGCCCGAGGTGATCGACGTCTGGTTCGACTCCGGCGCGATGCCCTACGCCCAGTGGCATTACCCCTTCGAGAATCGGGATCGCTTCGAGGCCAACTTCCCCGCCGACTTCATCAGCGAGGCGGTCGATCAGACGCGGGGGTGGTTCTATTCCCTGCTGAGCATCTCGACGTTCATCTCGGGTGTCTCCTCCTACAAGAGCGTGCTGTGCCTCGAGCTGGTTCTGGACAAGCACGGCCAGAAGATGGCCAAGAGCCGCGGAAACACGGTCGACCCGTGGGAGCATCTGGAGAGGGAAGGAGCCGACGCCCTGCGGTGGTACTTCATGACCGTCAGCCCGCCCTGGGTGCCCACGCGTTTCGATCCCCAGGGTGTGACTGAAGCGATGCGGAAATTCCTCAGCACGCTTGTGAACGTGTACTCTTTCTTCGCGCTGTACGCGAACATCGACGGCTTTCGCTACCGGACTCGTACTGTGCCTGTGGAAGAGCGGCCGGAGCTGGACCGCTGGATCGTGTCGGAGTTCAACGCGCTGGTGGAACGGGTGGTGCGCGCTCTGGACCGGTACGATGTGACGCGGGCTGCCCGAGACATCGGCGAGTTCGTACTGGAGGATTTGTCCAACTGGTACGTGCGCCGCAGTCGTCGCAGATTTTGGAAGTCGGGGCTTGAACAGGACAAACGTTCAGCGTACGAAACCCTGTTCGAGATCCTGGTGAACGTGGCCAAGTTGGCCGCTCCTTTTGTGCCATTCCTGACAGAGGAGATCTACCGCAATCTGACTTCCGGCATGTCCGGTGCCTGCGACAGCGTTCACCTGTGTGCTTACCCGGATCCTTCCGCACCGGAGTACAGCTACCGCGACGAAGAGCTGATGCGTCGGATGCGGTTGGCTCGGGATCTGGTCGAGCTGGGTCGATCGTTGCGGAACACGGCGCACGTGAAGGTGCGCCAGCCACTGCCGCGGCTGCTGGTTGTGGCCAGGGACGAGCGTCAGCGGCAGATGATCCGGGACGTGGAAAAGTTGGTGCTCGACGAACTGAACGTGAAGAGCCTTGAATTCGTGGACGACCTGAGCGACATCGTTGAGCTCAAGCCGAAGCCTCAGTACCGCGCGCTGGGTCAGCGCTACCGGCAGCAGGTGAAGGAAGTGGCCGAAGCCATTCAGCAGATGACCGCCGAGCAGGTCCGCGAGCTGGAAGCCACCGGTCGGACCACCCTGCAGACCGCTCAGGGTGCGGTGGAGATCGACAGAGACTGCGTGCAAGTGGAGTGGATCGCCAAGGACGAGCGCCTGGTGGTGGGACGCGAGGCCGACCTCGCGGCGGCCCTCGACATCACCGTTACGCCCGAGTTGGAAGCGGAAGGGTTGGCCCGGGAATTCGTCAACCGGGTGCAGAACATGCGCAAGGAGGCGGGGTACAACGTGGCGGACCGGATCGTGGTCTACTACCGCGCCCCGGAACAAGTCTCGAAAGCAATTGAGAAACTCGCCGATTACGTGCGTAGCGAGACACTGGCTGTGGAGTTGGTCGCCGACACGTTGGACGGAGAATACAGCAAAGAGTGGAAGGTGGGTCGCCACACCGTTCAGATCGCCGTACAGAGGGTCGCGGAAGCTTGAGCTCGTGGTCACCTCACCGACTCTGGGGAGGTTCGGATGGATCAGAAGGATCTACAGTACTTCCGGGAATTGATCTTGCGTAAGCGAGAAGAACTCCTTCGCCAGATCGAGGCCATTCGGGAGAACACGATCGGCGACGGACGGGACGATACGATCCCCGAGCAGAGTGGGTACACCTACCACATGGCCGATGTGGGCACGGACACGATGGAGAAGGAGAAGGCCTTCTACTTTGCCTCGCGGGAAGGGAACCTTCTCTGGCACCTGGATCAGGCCCTGATGCGGATTGAAAAGGGCGAGTACGGGATCTGCGTCTCGTGTGGGAAACCGATCAGCCGTGAACGGCTCGAAGCCGTGCCACATGCCCGATTGTGCATCGAGTGCAAGTCGAAGGAAGAGCGACAACGCGCGTAGTTCCACCGGAATCAGGTGAGGATTTGAGCCTGAGAGATTTGAAGGTGTTTTCCATCAGCGCGTTCGTGGTTTTGATTGACCAGCTCACCAAGCTGGCCGCGCGCGCTTTCCTACGGGGTCAGGAGCCCGTCAACATTCTCGGAGAGTACTGCCGGCTGACCTATCTTGAGAATCCCGGCATGGCGTTCGGCATTCGAGTCGGTGGGCCCGCGTTCTTCACAGTGTTCGCCACTCTGGCCAGCCTGGTCGTTTTGATCTACCTGTTCCGGTTGCGAGGCGACCGGTCGGGCGCGCGTTTCGCGCTGGCGCTCATCTTCGGCGGGGCGGTCGGAAACCTGATCGACCGGCTTCTCTACGGCCAGGTGGTGGATTTCATCGAGGTTGGAGTGAAGAACTTCCGCTGGCCGGTGTTCAATGTGGCGGACAGTGCCGTGACCGTTGGAATGATCCTTCTCATCGTGCTGGTGCTCACGGAGCGGCAGGAAGAGCGCGAGATTGCGGAGCCGGAGTGAGCGCAGAGCACGCTCGGGACGTGGGGGTCAAGCTCGCAATCTGTCATGCCTGAACGAAAATACCACGTCACTGTACCCCAGCTCAAAGAGAGAGAACGAATCGACCGA
>CAYXFI010000091.1:3714-11871 GCA_964464205.1 uncultured Cytophagia bacterium | reverse complement strand
GACTGGCCGCCGTACATCCTGGAGGTCCGATTTCGGTCCGGCGAGGTGGATCGTTATGCGGCCTAACGGAGGCGAGGGTTTCCAGAATCCTGAACCTCCTGTTCCAATTTGGAGTGAGGGGAACGCCGAAATGAACAATGGGAAAGGAATGATCAGCGAGATATTGAGTAAAAAGGGTCTCACCCCTGAAGAAATAAAGAAAGAACTCAGGGAAAGAGGCATCAGTGAAAGACCATACCACATTTACTGGGTTACTTCGCTGGTTGTAGCTGCGATTCTGTGGCCTCTTCCAGCCATTGCCAAGTACACGGGCTGGAGGCTTCTGAACCTCTTCGCCAATCTGCCGAGTGTGAAGTTCCCCATAGCTGTTGTAGTCTTAAGCGTTCTTCTCATCATTGTGGGGATATCCTTGGAGTCTCAGGCTTCATATCGAAGAAAAGAGCGCGGAGGTCTTAGGGATGTGGATGAGACGGTATTCCTCCTCAAAGAAGGTCCCTACAAGGTTATTCGACATCCAGGCTTTCTTGCAGAGATGCTCCTTTGCCTGTCTATACCCATAGCGCTCAGTCGATGGATTCCGTTCACAGTGCTGGCGGTCATTTCCTGTGTCGTGGTGATTGGTGTGACGATTTATTTGATGAGAGTCGAGGAAAAATTCAACATCAAAAAGTGGGGGAAGGAGTACCGTCAGTACATGAGAGAAGTGCCCGCGATCAACTTCGTGAGAGGCTTGAGAAATCTGATAAAGGAGTAAGCAGCTTTGATCAAGGGGCAGTAATGGCCAAGTCCGAGAAGACTTTGTAATCAAGGAGGCCGCATAACCACTTGCCCCAGCCGACTGCTCCCTCGGCGGCTTCGCTTACGCTTCGCTCGCCTCGGTCGCAGCGGCTGAGCTCGGGGCCGTTTGGCGAAGAAAACTCGAGCGAGCCGGGCAGGCTGACGGCCTGCGGTCCTGCCGGGTAGCGCCGATTCGCCGGACGGACCGGGGGGTTGACGAATCGGGAGGGTCGGGGATCGGAGACCAAACCGCAGAGGCTGGGCGAACGCAGTGAGTATTGCGGAGACGCGGGCGAATTCTCCTTCTGGATACCCCAACGGGGCGGATGAAGAGGGCTGAACTCGTTCTCTGGAACTCGACAGGTGTACTCCGATTTCACGCGGCCGCCGGGTTGTGCGTGTGGCGCGGCCTGGCTTCCGTGAGTCCGGTTGACGACGAGTGCCGTGGCGTAGAATAGGTTTGGATCTCCCTGCGGCAAGCTCTGCGTCCCCTGCGTCGCTGCGGTCTTCGTGCTCTTTTTCACGACTCGCTCGAGGCAAACGCCATAAGAAGCATGCGAAAAACCGATACCGGGAAACCACGGAGGCGCAGAGTTCACAGAGACATCACAGAGTGAATCAAAGGGGGACAATGCTGGCAACGCTCTGAGAACGTACATGCGCTGTTTGGGCTCCCCGGCCGTAGGGCGGGATTCCCTTTCTGTATTCTTTCGAGTTGGTGCGGCCGGATGTCCTGGACCAGGTTCTGAGTGAGCAACCTAACACCGGAGGCATTTGGCTTCCTACGTCTCGCTGTGGAATCCTCCGTGACCTCCGGGTCTCGGTGGTGACGGGTTACTTTTTCACAAGCATCTCAGGATAGTGGCAAACGTAGGAGTGCTCCGGATGATTCGAGTTCGAAGTGTTGCGCTGATCTGGTTCGTCGCATCAGGACTGGCGCTCGCTGCCGAACCGCCCAAACCGATTCCTCCCGTGCCCACCGAACGCCAGATCCGCTGGCACAAAATGGAGATGAACGCCTTCGTTCACTTCGGCATCAACACGTTCACCGACCGGGAATGGGGGACCGGTAAAGAGGATCCCGCTCTTTTCAACCCCACCGCTCTCGACTGTCGGCAGTGGGTGCGCGTGCTGAAAAGCGCCGGATTGAAAGGCGTCATTCTGACGGCGAAGCATCACGACGGGTTTTGCCTGTGGCCGTCGAAGTACACAGAGCATTCGGTGAAAAACAGCCCCGGGAGGAACGGCAAAGGCGACGTCGTGCGGGAGCTGGCAGAGGCGTGCCGTGAGGCGGGACTGAAGTTCGGCGTGTACCTCTCGCCCTGGGACAGGCACGAACCCAGCTACGGCGATTCGCCGAGGTACAACGAGTTTTACAAGAACCAGCTCAGGGAACTCCTCACCGGCTACGGTGAGGTTTTCGAGGTGTGGTTTGACGGGGCCTGCGGCGAGGGCCCGAACGGCAGGCGGCAGGTGTACGACTGGCAGGGCTACTGGGAGCTCGTCCGCGAGCTGCAGCCAGGAGCCGTCATTTTCAGCGACGGTGGTCCGGACGTGCGCTGGGTGGGCAACGAAAAGGGGTTTGCGGCGGAGACGAACTGGGCGTTCCTGCGCAGCGGCGAGTTTCTTCCGGGTAAAGCGAGGAAGGACGAGCTGATGCGGGGCCACCCCGACGGCGACATGTACGTGCCCGCTGAAGCCGACGTTTCCATCCGCCCCGGGTGGTTCTACCATCCCTCGCAGGACGACAAGGTGAAGTCGCTGTCGGAGCTGGTCGAAATCTACTTCGGCTCCGTGGGACGAGGTGCCAATCTGTTGCTCAACGTGCCTCCGGACAGGCGCGGGCTCATCCACGAGAACGACGCACGCCGGCTGCGGGAGTTCGGCGAGTACATCAGGCGCGCTTTTCGGGAGGATCTCGCGGCCTCCGCCCGGGTTGAGGCGTCGAACACCCGGGGTGGCGACCCGCAGTTTGGCGCGCACAATCTCGTCGACGGCGATTTCGAAACCTACTGGGCGACGGACGACGGGGTCAGGGAAGCGTCGGTCACGCTCTCGTTCCCCTCGCCAGTGTCCATCAACTGCGTTGGTTTGCAGGAGCACGTTCGCCTGGGACAGCGCGTTCAGGAATTCGTTGTGGAGGGACGGCTGGACGGCAAGTGGTCGGAGCTGGCGCGCGGAACGACCATCGGGTACAAACGCCTGTTGCGGTTCCCACGGATTCAGGTCAGTGAGCTGCGAGTCCGCTTTCTGCGCTCGCGGGGCTGCCTCGCGATCGCGGAGGTCAGCGCGTACAACCTGCCGCCGGTCTCTGAGGATCGGTGAACTCGCGGACAAACCTTGGCCGCAGGCCATTGGCCACACGTGACTTCGAATCCCGATAAGAGCCACCGTGGCGCGGGATGCACAAATAGCTTGAGCCTGTGGCAAGGCCTCTAGGACGAGAAGGATTCCTGAATGAACAGGTTCCGACCGTCCTCTTCATCAAACACGGAGGATGCGCAATGCTGGGCGGGAGATCTCGTTTCGCTTTGATTCTGTTCGCAGCGTTTGCTCTGGCCAAGGGAGAGATTGCCATGACCGCTGAAATTCAGGGAAACGAGTGGGAGAATCCCGAGGTCATCGGCATCAACAAGGAACCGCCGCACGCGACGCTGATGCCCTACGGCGACTTTCGAAAAGCGCTGGCGTGCGAGCGTGAGGCGTCCAGGTACTACCTGTCCCTGAACGGGACCTGGAAGTTCCAATGGGTTTCGAAGCCTGAAGATCGCCCGGTCGATTTCTACAAACCCGAATACGACGTGAGCGGGTGGGACGAGATCCCCGTGCCCAGCAACTGGCAAATGCTCGGCTACGGGAAACCGATCTACGTCAACGTGCGCTATCCCTTCCCAAAGAATCCGCCGTACATCGACCACTCCTACAATCCGGTCGGTTCGTACCGGCGCCAATTCACGATCCCCAAGCACTGGAAGGGGAGGCAGGTGTTCATTCACTTCGACGGCGTTGAGTCGGCTTTCTACCTCTGGATTAATGGAAAGTTCGTCGGCTACAGCCAGGGCAGCCGGACGCCGGCGGAGTTCAACATCACCCGGTATCTGCGCGAGGGGGAGAACGTGCTGGCGGTGGAGGTTTACCGCTGGTCCGATGGTTCGTACCTGGAGGATCAGGACTTCTGGAGGCTCAGCGGCATCTTCCGCGATGTGTACCTGTTCTCCACGCCGGAGATCCACATCCGCGATTTCGAGCTGCGCCCCGACCTGGACGAAGATTGCCGCGATGCGGTCCTGTACGTGACGACCTGGGTGCGCAACTACGGTCGGCAGAACCAGCAGTGGGTGCAGGTGGAAGTGGATCTTTTCGACGCCGAGGGCAAGCCTGTGGTTTCCCGGCCTGCGGCCGCCAACGGCACCAATCTGCTTTACGCCGGGGAAGAAAGCGTTTTGAGGATGCGGATTCCGGTGAAGAATCCTCGCAAGTGGTCGGCCGAGTCGCCCTACCTTTACACAGTCGTCCTCACCCTGAAAAATGGGGACGGCGAGGTGGTGGAGTACGAGTCGGCTCGCGTTGGTTTTCGAAAGGTGGAAGTGCGCGGCGCCAGGCTGCTCGTCAACGGCAAGCCGATCCTGATCAAAGGGGTCAATCGCCACGAACACGATCCGGACACCGGGCACTACGTGACCGTCGAGTCGATGGAGCGGGACATCCGTCTGATGAAGCAGTTCAACATCAACACTGTGCGCACCAGCCACTACCCGAACGATCCTCGCTGGTACGACCTCTGCGATCGCTACGGGCTGTACGTGATCGACGAAGCCAACGTGGAATCGCACGGAATGGGTTACGCCCCCGATCAGACGCTCGCCAACCGACCGGAATGGAAGAAGGCGCACCTGGATCGCGCGATCCGAATGGTGGAGCGCGACAAGAACCACCCTTCCGTGATCATCTGGTCGATGGGCAACGAGGCGGGCGACGGCACGACCTTCGAGGCAATGAGCGAATGGATTCACCGCCGCGACCCGACCCGGCCAGTGCACTACGAGCGCGCGCAGATGCGCAAGCACGTGGACGTGGTCTCGTGGATGTACCCGCCGATCGACCGGATGGTGGCTTACGCCGAGTCCAATCCGGATCGTCCGCTTATCCTGTGCGAGTACGCCCACGCGATGGGAAACGCCGTGGGCAACCTGCGCGAGTACTGGGACGTGATCGAGGCTTACGACGTCCTCCAGGGCGGCTGCATCTGGGACTGGGTGGACCAAGGGCTGCGGAAGAAGTCGCCGGACGGCAGGGAGTACTGGGCCTACGGTGGGGACTACGGCGACGAGCCGAACGATGGCAATTTCTGCATCAACGGGCTGGTTTCGCCGGATCGTGAAATCCAGCCCGAACTGTGGGAGGTGAAGAAGGTCTACCAGAACGTGAAGCTCGAACCGGTCGACCTGTTCAAGGGAATCCTGCGGCTCCGCAACGGTTTCTTTTTCACGAACCTGTCGCAGTACGAGCTCCGCTGGCAATTGCTCGAGGACGGTGTGGAACTGCAATCCGGCAGTCTGCCCGCTCCGGACATCCCGCCTCAGGCTTCGGGAGTGGTGCATTTGCCCGTGAAGCGGCCAGAACTCAAGCCCGGTGCTGAGTACTGGCTCCGTGTGTCGCTACACCTGAGAGAGCCGACGCTCTGGGCAGAGGCCGGACACGAGATTGCGTGGGAACAGTTCCGGGTTCCGTACCGGGTCGCAAGTTCGGAGGAAGTGGAGGTTGCCGCAACCGGGAATCTGCAAGTTCAGCAGCACGGTGAACGCCTTGTGGTGCGCGGTAAGGACTTCGAGGTGACGTTCGATCAGACCACCGGGACGCTGTCGTCACTGGTGTACGAAGGGAAGCCGGTGGTGAGCGAGGCAGAAGAGGGCGTTCGCGGCCCGGTGCTCAACGTGTTTCGCGCGTACACCGACAACAACAAGCGGCTGGCTCGGGACTGGTACAGAGTGGGACTGGACCGGCTTGAGCCTGAGTTGCGCAAGTTCGAGGTGGAGAACGTCCGGCCCGGACTCGTGCGGGTGACCGCGGACATCCGGTACCACGGGGCGGATTCAACCGGGTTCGACCATTTCGTCGTGTACTCGATCTACGGCAACGGCTGGATTCACGTCGCCAATCGGGTGGAGCCGTTCGGCAAGTTGCCGGTCCTGCCCAAGATCGGAGTGCGGATGACCGTGACCGGCGACCACGAGCGGCTGGTGTGGTACGGAAGGGGTCCGTACGAGAACTACCCGGACCGGAAAACGGGCTCCGCGGTGGGGCTGTGGCGCAGCACCGTGAGCGAGCAGTACGTTCCGTACGTGCGTCCCCAAGAGACGGGGAACCACGAGGATGTGCGCTGGTTGGCCCTGCTCGACGCTCAGGGTGGGGGACTGCTCGTGGTCCCGGACGAACCGATGTCATTCAGCGCTCTCCACTACACCGCGAAGGACCTCGACCGAGCCAATCACATTCACAAACTCACGCCTCGGAAAAACGTGATCCTGTGCCTCGATGCTCGGGTGCTGGGGCTCGGCAACGGAAGCTGCGGACCGCTGGTGCTGCAGCGCTATTTCGTGCATCCGGAGCCGGTGTCGTTTGGGTTTATGCTGCGGCCGTACAAAGCGGAGCTTGGTTCGTTGCCCGAAGTAGCTCGCCTCTCCCTTCCGTCACACTGACGGCTCGGGGGAACGCTAACCCGGCGGCGAAGACGTGAAGCAAGAAGCGCGTGGAAAAGCGACTCTCGCCAAGACGCGAAGGCTGCTCGAGGAAGGCCGGGTGGAGAGGCCCCAAGCAGCACCGCAATCGCGAGCTCTGCGAAGTAGGAAGGGCGACTGGTGCGTTCAGAAGGGGGGAAGTTGCCGGTTGGGAGGGGCACAAGGAGGTGGTGTTGTCGCTCTGCGAGTGACGGCCGATCGGTCTCCGCAGCCGGTTGCGAAGGCAGCTTCTTGTCACCTGCCGATCGCAGTGCGGGGGATCCTGTGCTCTCTTGGCGTCTTGGCGCCTTTGCGAGAGCTCTTTCTTTAAAGACTTGGTGGAAAGTGGACAGCCGCTTCCCCAATGATCTGCAAACTGCGCACCAACCAGTTTTGCAGTAACTCGTCCTGTTCGAATGCTTCCCGACCGCGCCCGGTGTACCTCTCGATGGCTTGAATGGCCTCGACAATGTCGCGCAGCCGCTCTTTTGGGTCTCTCATATGCGCACTGCCTCTCGTAGCACCCGCTTCCTGATTCGGGCTCGGAGGCCGTTTTCCGTGACGACATCCACACGACAGCCGAGCAATTGCTCGAGCTCGTACTGCAGTCCCCCCAGGTCGAAAAGGGAACGGCCGGGTTCGAGGGTGACAAGCAGGTCGATGTCGCTCTCAGCGTCGGAGTCGCCACGGGCAGTGGAACCGAACACTCGCACGTTCCGTGCCCCGTGCTTGGCGCACAGACGCAGAATTTCGTCGCGCTTCTTGCGAAGCCTTTCAATTGGACCGTTAGGGCTGTCGGGATCCCGCTTCGTCATTTGGACGAGTCCTGGCTACGGGGTTTTTTTCCAACTACGCATCAGTTCGTGTGTTCAACGGTGGGAAGACGCGCGCTTGATAATGTAACACCACCAGCTAACAATCGCAAACACCACCATTCAGTGCCGAGAAACGCGGGTGGGTGCCGTCCCCGCCGAGATGTGCGTCGTCCAGATCTTGTTTCTACCTCTTCCGAATGTCTGAGATTGTCCCGTTGGGGAGAGTCGGGTAGTCTCGCAGGAGGTGGCCATGACTCAGAATGTCGAGAATCGAGCTCGTCCGAGTCGCCGTGAATTCGTCAAGTCCGCGGCTGGGGCGCTGGCGCTCGCGGGCTGGAAAACCGTGTGGCCAGTTTTCGGCACGCGGGACGAGCGGCCCAACATCGTGCTCATCATGAGCGACGAGCACAACGCCGGAGTGCTCGGGTGCGCCGGGAATTGCCTCGCTCGCACGCCCAATCTGGACGCTCTCGCGGGGCGGGGCGTGCTGTTCACCGACCACTACTGCAATTCGCCGCTCTGTGTCCCGTCACGCCTGTCCTTCACGGCGGGCAAGTACGCCTCGCGAGTCGGAGCCTGGAGCAATTCCTGCTGGCTTCCCAGCGACGACTACCCGAGCGTCGCACGGGTGCTGAGACGAGCGGGATACGAGTGCTTCCTGTGCGGCAAGATGCACTACGACGCCACCCGCCGTTACGGCTTCCGCGAGATTGGCGGCAACCTGAACAGGCACCACAAAACAGGGCGCGGCCACAGGCGCCGCGCTGATGATCTCCGCCCCAAGCCCGGCATTTCGGGCCGGTTTCGCGATTTTCACGTGGGCATCGAGTCTCATACCCTGCGTCACG
>CAYXFI010000091.1:0-3614 GCA_964464205.1 uncultured Cytophagia bacterium | reverse complement strand
TCGGGCCGGTTTCGCGATTTTCACGTGGGCATCGAGTCTCATACCCTGCGTCACGATCGGAAGGTGACCAAAGGGGCGCTCGAGTTCCTGAGACAGCGCCGCCGCTCGGATGGTCCCTTTTTCCTGCTGATCGGCTACCTCGCGCCGCACTTTCCCCTGATCGTTCCGGAGTACTACTGGCGGCACTTCGAGGGTCGGGTGCCGATGCCGGTGATCCCTGCAGGCCATTTGGAATCTCAGCCTCTCAATTACAAGCATCTGCGCATCGCTTTCAACGTGGAAGACGTGCCGGACGAGATCGTGCGCAAGGGGCGCGAGCTGTACTACGGGCTGACGGAGTGGGTGGACAACGAGATCGGCAAGCTGCTCAGAACGCTGGAGCGCAGCGAGTTGGGCCGAAATACGGTGGTGATCTACACGGCTGACCACGGCGAAAACATGGGCGAGCACGGCCTGTGGTGGAAGAACTGCATGTACGAGCACGCCGCGAGGGTCCCGCTAATCATTTCCTACCCGGAGCGCTGGAAGGGCGGCCAGGTCCGACGGGGCGCCTGCTCGCTCGTCGACGTGGTGCAGACCGTGCTCGAGCTGGCGGGCGCGGAAAGCCCTGAAGACTGGGATGGCGATTCCCTGTGCCGCTGGCTGGACGACCCGGATTACCACTGGAAGGACTACGCCCTGAGCGAGTATTACGGCCACAACATCGCGTCGGGCTTCGTGATGTTCCGTCGAGGGCTGTTCAAGTACGTGTACCACACCCCACCGGACGAGGATCACGGACCGGAGCGGGAGTTGTACGACTTGGAGGCGGATCCCGGAGAGTTCGTGAACCTGGCGGGCCGGCCCGAGCACCGCGAAACTGTGGAGGACCTACACGCGGCCATGCTGCGTGAGCTCGGGGAACACCCGGACGAAGCCGAGCAGCGCTGCCGACGCGACTACGCCCGTGGATACCGGAGAGCGCAAGAGTAGGGTTGGCGGCCGTGGGGACGGTTGCCATGGCCGGAAACCGGCTTCGATTTCTCTGCGCCGGACCCTGCGGCGCTCGGATTCCGGCTTCCCTCTGCAGCAAGTCTCGCAGGTTAACGGTGACTTGGCGGCCCGGAATGCGCCCCGGGTGGGCGTCAGCCAGGCGGCGAGCCGTCTCCGGCTGAGCTCCAGCGCGCTGCCGAAGAAAATCCTTGCGCGAAATCCTCTCATTGATCACTTTGCTCAGGACGAGAACCATTTGAGTTTGAATGCAGGCCTTTCGGGAGGAGGGACCATGTCGGATGTCCCGAGGAGGGAGTTTCTGAAGACCGTCGGCGCCGGGATGGGAGTGCTCGCGCTTGGGCAGGTCGCTGCCGGTTGCGCAAAGAGGCCCGGGACGCGCAAGCTCCCCAATGTGCTTCTGATCCTCGCCGACGACATGGGCTACGGCGATCCCGGTTGTTTCAATCCTGAGTCGAAGATTCCCACGCCGAACATCGACCGGCTCGCCTCCGAAGGCGCTCGCTTCACCAACGCCCATTCGCCCGGCGCTGTCTGCGTGCCAACACGCTACGGACTTATGACCGGGCGTTTTCCGTTGAGAAAACAACGCGAAGGGGGACTCAGGCCGATCCAGCCGCTCATCGAGCGGGACAGGATGACGCTCGCGGACCTGTTTCGCCGGGCTGGCTACCGCACAGGGTGCATCGGGAAGTGGCATCTGGGATTTCGCGACTGGACTTCCATCGACTACAGCAAGCCGTTGCGAGGGGGACCGCTCGACCAGGGCTTCGACTACTTCTTCGGGATGCACGCTTCTCTGGACATTCCGCCCTATTTCTACATCGAGAACGACAGGTGCGTCGAGCCGCCGACGGAGATGATCGAGGAGAACCACAGCCCCGGGGTGACGCCCATCCAGGGAGCCTTCTGGCGGCGCGGGCCGATTGCGCCCAATTTCCGGCACGAGGAGGTGCTGAGGGTTTTCACCGACAAAGCGCTTCAGTTCGTGCGTTCCCACTCGAAAGAGCATTCGGAGCGCCCCTTCTTCCTGTACTACGCGATGACTGCCCCGCACACACCGTGGCTCCCTTCGGAGGAATTCCGCGGAAAGAGCGGCGCGGGCGACTACGGCGATTTCACCGTGCAGGTGGACGCCGAAGTGGGGCGCCTGCTGGCTGCGCTGCGAGATCTCGGCATCGAAGGCTCCACTCTGGTCATCTTCACCAGCGACAATGGCCCGGTGTGGTTCCCCCAAGATGTGCGGCGCTACGGGCACTCGTCGTCCGGTCCTTTCCGGGGGATGAAAGCGGATTTGTGGGAAGGCGGGCACAGGATGCCCTTTGTGGCACGGTGGCCCGGGAAGATTCCGGCAGGGCTCGTTCAGGACGAAGTCATCTGTTTCACCGATCTGTTTGCGACGTTCGCCAGTCTGTTGGGGCAGAAAGTGCCGGAAGGCAACGCCGAGGACAGCTTCGACATTCTGCCATTGCTTCTTGGCCAGGCGAAGCGGTTGCCGGACCGAAATCCCGTGGTCATCGGCGATCGCGCCGTGATTCGCGGGAAGTGGAAGTTCATCGAAGGCTCGGGTCAGGGTGGGCTCAGTCGCCGGTACGGGGAAGGCGGCAAACCGGCCGCTTGTCCGGAGGAAGAAGGCGAGTTGTACGATCTGGAGTCGGATCTGGGCGAAACCAAGAATCTATACCGCGAGCGGCCGGAGATCGTGCGTGAACTGCGGCAGGTGCTGGAGGAGGTGAAACGGGCGTGAAGAACGCGAATCCGACAGAAAGGGGTGAGGAGCCGTGACCGACAGAAGAGACTGGACGCGCAGGGATTTCCTTCGATTCTCGGCGGCCGCGGTGACCGTACCGCTGTGGCCTTCGTGGCGCGCGGAAAGTGACGGGCGCGAGTGGCTGAGGCGGCGGGGAGTGGTCGTGTGCGTGGAGCACGCGGACGTGATGGACGAAAAGGGCCGGGTGAACCGCGCTATTCTCGGCGAGATGATCGAGCGGGCACTGCAGGAATTCGCTGGTGTCAAGGATGTCCCGGACGCCCTTTCGCACTTCTTCTCAACGGAAGACGTGGTCGGGATCAAAGTGAACACCCTCGGTCTGAAGTCGCTGCGCCGGACTCACTACCTCGATCACTTCCAGGCCTTCGCGGATCTGATGGTTGAGCGTTTGGCGGCGGTCATTGGTAAGCCTGAGCGAGTGATCGTTTGGGACCGTAAGAACAGCGAATTGCAAACGGCGGGCTTTGCGATCAACGTACGCGGACCGGGGGCCCGCTGTTACGGAACGCGGGACACGGTCGGGTTCGAGCGCCGCGGTCACCGCCTGGGGAAGAAACGCACTCGATTCAGCAAGATCCTCACTCGACAAACGACGGCGCTGCTCAACATGCCGCTCGTCAAAACGCACCGGATGGCGGGTGTCACGGGTGCCTTGAAGAACCACTACGGATCGATCGACAATCCGGGCGATTTCCACGCTCACAACTGCACCAATCCGGGGATCGCCGAGCTGAATACGCTTCCGCCTATCAAAGAGAAGAGCAGGCTGATCGTCGTCGACGCGCTTTGGGCTGTGATCGAACAGGGTCCTGGCTGGCGCCTGCAATTCATGCGGCCCCTGCGACAGGTGTGG
>CAYXFI010000090.1:0-11934 GCA_964464205.1 uncultured Cytophagia bacterium | reverse complement strand
GCCACTTCGCCGCACGCGTAGAGTCCGTCGACCGTCGTGCGTCCACGAAGATCGGTGACCACTCCCCCGCAAGTGTAGTGCGCAGCGGGCACAACGGGGATGGGCTCCGTCGTCATGTCCACGCCGTACCGCAGGCATGCCTCGTAGATGTTCGGAAAGCGCTGTTTGACCTTCTCGGCGGGCAAATGGGTGACGTCCAGGTACACGCAGTCGTCGCCGCGTCGCTTGAGCTCGGCATCGATTGCCCGCGCCACTACATCCCGGGGCGCCAGAGATCCCATTGGGTGGTAGCGGCTCATGAACTCGCTGCCGTCGCGGGTGCGCAGCACTCCGCCGAAACCGCGAACCGCCTCGGAGATCAGGAAGGGCGTGCCGGAAGGGGTGTAGAAAGCCGTGGGGTGAAACTGCATGAATTCCATGTTGGCAATGACGGCCCCTGCGCGGTAGGCCATCGCCACTCCGTCGCCAGTGGCGATATCCGGGTTGGTCGTATGCCGGTAAATCTGCCCGCAACCGCCGGTGGCCAGCAACGTGACCTTCGCCAAGAACTTCTTGACAATTCCCTCCCGTACGTCGAGCACGTACGCCCCAAAGCAGTGGATTCTCTCGGCGCGCGCCTCCGCCGCCGGTCCCAGATGATGCTCCGTAATCAGATCAATCGCAACGTGATCCTCGTAGACGGCCACGTTCGGGTGCTCTCGCACCGCCGTCACCAGAGCCCGCTCCACCTCGCGTCCGGTCAGATCCTGAGCGTGCACGATACGATTTCGGGAATGGCCTCCCTCTCGCCCGAGCTCGTAGATTTCCCCCGTCTCGGTGCGCATCTTGGTGAACTGCACACCCCACTGTTCCAGCTCGCGCACGCACTCCGGACCCTCCCGGACCATGATTTCCACCGCCTCCGGGTGACACAGTCCCGCACCCGCCTGCAGGGTGTCGCGGGTGTGGAGCTCGAAACTGTCGTTCTCGCTCAGGACGGCTGCAATCCCGCCCTGCGCGTAGTTCGTGTTCGACTCCGCCCGTTCTTTTTTCGTGACAATCGCCACCCGCCCGTGCCTGGCCGCACGCAGAGCGAACGACAGACCGGCGATGCCACTCCCGATCACGAGGAAATCAACTCTTTCTTCCAGGAAGCTCATGAGCACTGTCCGGTCACATTCGTTCCAAGACCCTCCCCCGGCTCAGTAGGCACGGACGAGTCGCGTGTTCTTGTAGTAGTGAGCCAGGATCTCACGGTAGTCGAAACCCTTTGTAGCCATCACAGCGGCTCCCACCTGGCACAGCCCAACTCCGTGCCCCCAACCGGCGCCCTTCAGGACGAAGGCAGCCGGTTCGTCGCCGTCTCCCAGCTCCTTCTCCACGTAGAAACAGGAGCTGTACAGATGCGAAGGGCTGAGGGCTCTCCGGATCTCCAGTTCTTTGCCCAGTATCGCCCGACCTTCCGTGCCCACCACTTCGAGGTAGACGATCCTTCCCGAGTGTCCCCTCTCGAGCGGCACAAGATCGAGCAGCTTCCCGACACGCACTCCGGCTCGTTCGGCCAAGAGCTTCTCCAGCTCCTCCCTGCTGCACCGAACCTCCCATCGGAACAATCCCTCGCACCGCTGACGCAGGCTCGGGGGCAAATCGTAGCGATCCACGTTGCAGTACACGTCCGGGCTATCGTCGATCAGCTCGCGGGCTTTCTCCTCGCTATCCGCAGGAAAGGGCAGCTCGGCCCGCCCGTCTATCCCGGACACGAGGTAGGGCACCGGCCGATCTTCCCACACAAATCGGAAATCCTCGATCAGGCCACCGCAGATCTTGGAGTAGCGGGCGTCGCAGATCTCCGCCCCGCTCACCAGTACCTCGCCCCAGGTGCTCCGCACGGCTTCCCAGGAAAGCTCCTGCTCCCGGTCCGCGCCGTAGTAGCACTGGCAGTGATCGTCAGCGCACAGGTCGAATGGATCACCGTAGTGATGCTTGTTCACCGTCGCGAAAATCGTGCTACGCGCCGCGACCGTCTGCGCTTTGAGCAGCTCCATCGGCGAATCGGCCGTCATCTCGCTCGAATTCACGCTCGCCAAGTAAGACTCGATTGGCAGCTCGTTCACGGCCACCAATCGCCCGTCGTTCCCTGGGGCGATCTCCAGGACGCCGCGCAGATGCTCATCCTCGTGATGCTGCCAGTGGAACTCGATCCCGATGAGCACGTCCCGAAGGAGGATCTGCGGTTCCGACGGCTCCCGGGGCTCGACTCTCACCGGCAATTGCAGCCTTCGTCCGTCGATCCGCACCCAGCCGGTCGCCCGGCCAGTCGGAATGCGCACGATCTGAATCTCACCCGGTTTCTCCTGTTTCCTCCGGAATACCTCGGCCTCCTGGCGAGTCCCGAAAGGTCCCGCCAAGAGCCACTGCTCACGATTGTCCGCTTCCAGCTTGGGCAATCGTACCCGTCGTCCAACGATGATGGAGCGCAGCTCGGCCGCTCCCACCGGTGGCTGAGCCGGTGCGTCTTCCGCATCCGGAGCTGTGACTGCAAGCCGCGCCCAGTATTCCACACGCGATCCTTCCACGCCGCCCAGCTCAGCCACGTACTCCTGACCCGCCGCCACGGTCCACGCTGTGCCGTCTCCCGCCCGCACTCGGTGCGGCGCCAGCACCTTGAACCGGACGCGCTCCGTCCCCTGGATCATCCCGACGCGAATGAGCTCCTCCCTGCCGAACTCCTGCCTCATCGGTCCTACCATTCCCTCTCTGTTCCTGCTCTGGTTTGCGACTCGAAATACTCGTAGAACTTACGAAAGCCGAGGTAGAGCAGACCCCCAGAGAGAAGAAGGAAAACCGGCGAAATGTGTTCCTTGAAGAACAGGAAACCCAGCCGTTCCTTTTCGACATTCAACACCGTA
The DNA here is from genome assembly GCA_964464205.1 of uncultured Cytophagia bacterium. Taxonomy (GTDB): domain Bacteria; phylum Zhuqueibacterota; class Zhuqueibacteria; order Oleimicrobiales; family Geothermoviventaceae; genus Zestofontihabitans. The sequence continues at coordinate 9,046 of CAYXFI010000090.1, read as the reverse complement.
AACTCAAATGCATTGTTCACGGCATGCACAATGGCTGCCGGGAAAACGCTCTGACTCCGCCAGGACAACACCCCGAGGATCACTCCGAACACTAGGATTTGGACGGCGGTCCAGGGGTTGAGATGGAAAAAGGCAAACAGCAGCGCGCTAAGCATGACCGCCCGGGTGACGTCGAACGTAGCTTCCAGAGAACCCAGCAGCATCCCGCGGAAGACCATCTCCTCGAGCAAGCCTGCCAACACGACGATGGCCGTCACCAGCACCACGCCGTCGAGCCAGCCCTTGGCCTTCATCATTTCCTCCAGACCGCGCACCAGTTCTGGGGGCATGGGAAAGAGTTGCTGGACAAAAAGGTCCAGCTCGTGACCCAGTGCAGCCGCACCCAGCCCGATGCCAAAGGCCACCCACAGGGCACCAGCCGGCACGCTCCGCACGCGGAAGACCTCCCGCCAGTCGTAGCCATGCCTGCGGACGTACAGCCACGCGGGGAGGATCACCACGGCCTCGGCCAGCAGCACTTCGCTCCGGCCACCCAGGATCAGCCCAATAGTCCCAGCGGCCAGCATCACGACGAAAGTGATGAGGAGAATCAGGAGAGAGCGGTTGAGGGGCAAGACACCAGGTTGACTTTCGAGGTATTCGTCCATGGGTTTGAACCGTAGGTGCTACACCTACCAGACGCCCCTACCTCCGGCGTCCAATTCCGTAAGGAAATTCCCGCAAAGCCGCACCAGGAACGCCTCGGCGGAGGGACACGGAATCTCGGGGTGACAAGCTACCGCCCCGTGACCCCCGCCGGCTCAGATGACACCTCCGTCGTCGGGGTCACCGCGCCCAGCCAGTGGCCAGACACACACTCCTGAGATCCGTAGCACCACGAATCGCGAAGAACAGGATTCCGATTTCCCGACGCCGGACGCCAGGTATCCGACCCGGTACGTTCATCTTAGACCCGAGCGTACCGCTCGGCAGTGTCCCCAGAATCCCACCAGCTTTTCTGACGGCTTCACGAGGGGCCGCCTTCGTTCAACTTCGTCGCCTCTCCTGTGGCTCGCCGCCACCGGTCAAGCAGGATGCAGGCGGCCATGGCCACGTTCAGCGAATCGCCAGCGCCCCAGCGCGGAATGCGGATCGTGTCCTGAACCACCCGGAACACGGCCGAGCGGAGCCCTTCTGTTTCTCCGCCCAGTACCAAGACGGCCTCGGGCACATTCGCCGGCCAGTCGTCCAGGTCGCCCCGAACGTCCGCCGCGAGGATGCGGAAACCGGCGGCCCTCGCGGCCGCAAGCCAGTTGGTCAAGTCCTCCACCGGCTCGCAAGGGACGTGGAAGATGCCGCCCATCGTGCCCCGGACCACCTTCGGGTTGTGCGGCTCCACGCAATCCCCGCCCAGAACCAGTCGGTCGGCGCCGAACCAGGCAGCCGCGCGCCAGATGGTGCCGAGATTCCCCGGATCCCTCACCCCACTCAGAGCCAACATCAGGCCGCTCCGCCAAGCGGCTTTCTCGGGCCAACCGGGCATTTGCACCACAGCGGCAATGCCCTGGCTGTGCACGGTGGTCGCTACCTGCGGCCAGTCCCGCACAGAAACAACGGCCACGGGCGGCGTACCCGCCTCCACTATCGAATCGCCCAGCCGCTCGATGCCCTCTTTGGACCGTGAGTCTTCGCGAACCAGCACCTGAACTACCGGTGCCCCCGCTTCCAGAGCCGCGGCGACCAGCCTCAGACCTTCGGCGAGGAAAAGACCGTGTCGCTGCCGGCCTTTCGCCGTCTTGAGCGAACGGATCCGTTTGAGTGCCGACTTGCTGAGGGCTTGCATTTCGCCGGGCGCGCGGGTTCAGTCCTTCAGACTTTCGAAAGCTTGAAGCCGCCGTTTCAGCCCGCCCACTACCTCGTCGCGCGGCACCCCCTCCTGCTCACCCGTGTCCAGCCACTTCACCTGGAAACGGCCGTCCCGCAACTCCTCTTCTCCGATCACGATCACGGCGCGAGCGCCAGCACGATTGGCATCCCGTAGTTGCGCCTTCAGGCTGCGGGAGCCGAAGCTCACGAGAGAGGGTACTCCCTGCCTGCGCAACTGTTGAACCAGCTTTACGGCCTCCAGCTTGGCCTCCTCGCCAAGGTGAACCACGTACACGGCTGGGCCCGCCTCCTGCCCCACAGAGATGCCCTGCTCCTGTAGCGTCAGGACCAGCCGCTCAATGCCCGAGCCGAAACCAATACCGGGGGTGGGCGGGCCTCCCAGCTCCTCGATCAGGCCATCGTAGCGGCCGCCCCCACAGATGGCGTTCTGCGACCCGATCCCCTGCACCCAGACCTCGAACACCGTCTTGGTGTAGTAGTCCAGCCCCCGCACCAACCTGGGGTTGATCTCGTACGGGATCCCGGCGGCATCGAGGTAGTGGAGGAGCGTGTCGAAATGCTGGCGACAGTCGTCGCAGAGGTGATCGCGAATGTTGGGGGCCTCAGCGATGATGGGCTGGCACTGCTCCACTTTGCAGTCCAGCACTCTCAGTGGATTCCGCTCGAGACGACGCCGACAGTCCGCGCAGACAGCGTCTCGTTTGTCCTCGTAGTAGGCCACAAGCTCACGCACGTAGGCGCGGCGACACTGGGGGCAGCCCGTACTGTTGAGCTGGAGGCTGATCTCGCTGAGCCCCAGCTCCCGGAAGAAATGGAGCGCGAGCGAAATCACCTCAAAGTCGAGGGCGGGATCCTGCTCCCCGATCGCCTCCACGTTGAACTGGGTGTGCTGGCGGTACCGACCCGCCTCCGGTCGTTCGTACCGAAAGATCGGCCCGATGGAATACAATTTGACCGGCTTCGGACGAACGTAGAGCCCGTTCTCCAGATAGGCCCGCATGATTCCGGCGGTGAACTCGGGGCGCAGCGTGAGCGACCGTCCCCCACGGTCCTCGAAGGTGTACATTTCCTTGTCCACAATGTCCGTCCCCTCACCCACGCCCCGAACGTACAGGCCCGTTTCTTCCAAAATGGGGGTGGCAATCCGCTTATAGCCGTAGAGGGCGGCAATCTTGCGGATCGCTCCCTCGATGTACTCCCAGTACGGCCACTCTTCCGGCAGTACGTCTCGCGTGCCGCGTACAGCCTTGAACTTCGGCATCGTTTCCTTCAGCTCCCAGCTCTCACCGGTGAGGTTTCCGCGTACTCCCGACAGATTTCCCGCACACGGTCCACGTGCTCTTGCGTCGTCATCACAATGGCGGGCCAGACTTGGTCCTGGCCCCCAAATCCCGCCACCCCAAAGATGCTGCTGTCGTCGCCCTTCACGTAGCAGGGAATGCCCTCTTTCTCGAGAATTTCCGCCACCATCTCCGCGAAGATCCGATTCCGGAGACGGCAAGCGGCCACGAATTTGGGACTTTCACGACGATCGGGTTTTTCAGGCTCACCAGGTTTCACGGGATCAGCCCAGTGGTTTGGCCAAGCCCTTGACGAAATCCACCGGCACCGTGAACGCCACGCCAGTGCCGGGTTTGTTGAGATCGCCCACGACGTCTTCGATCGCCCGCACCAGCGGCTCCACCAACTCGTCTTCGATCACGGTCAGGATGGTCTTGTTGAAGGGCCGGCTCTCAGGGATCAGATCGCGCAGGCCCGCGAAGATGGGAATATCGTGGGCGAGCACCCGCCCCATGCCAACGCTGTCCAGGATGGTAGCGCCTCGTATGCCCATCTCCACGAAAAGTTCCAGGACAGGCTCCAGGTATTCCTCTTTGTTGATGACCAGAACCAGCAGTTTCACCGTGGCTACCCGCCCATCAGATGTACAGACAGAGAAGCCGACCTCCGCCTCTCCGGGCCAGGCCGGCGGGTCCGATCGTAAACCGTCTTTCGCTCATCCCAGCTTCTGTTAGCCGAAGCTCAGGATCCCGAGCCAGATTGCAGAACTTCGCTCAGAAAAGCCGTAAAGCCACTTTCGCCAAGACGCTGAGGGCTCGATGACTACTCTACCCCACTCCCTCACCGGAAGTCGATTGAAGGTTTCGTCTGGCCTGCACAGTGACGCAGTCCACTGTTACCGCCAGCGCTCTCATTCGGGTCCAGCAAGACCCCTCGACATCGCGGCTCGGACAACGACCGTGTCGTCCCGGTTCCTCCGGGAAGTGTCAACCGTGGGCGCGAAACGGATCCCCAACAAGCTTCAACACACGTCTCTGACTGAGCGAAAGTGATGGAGTTCGGTGGCAAAAAGTTCGGCGCTCACGGATGCTGGGTACTTCTCTACAATTTTCTGCAAGCTCGCGCCCTGGCGAGAGCGCTCCACAACTCTCTCAGAGTTCGAACAACTTCGTCTCTTCAGCGGCGATCGCCTCCAGAACCTCGCCCGGACTCTCGGCATTCAGCAGCCGTTCGCGGAAATCCCGCTTATGCATCAGCCTGGAGATGCGGCTCAAGGCTTTCAGGTGAGGCCCGGTGATTTCGGGCGGTCCCACCAGCATGAAGACCAGTCGCACGGGCTGGTCGTCCAGCGACTGGAAATCCACACCCACTTTCGTCTTCCCGAAACTGGCAGCGAGCTCCTTCACGCCTTCGGCCTTCCCGTGGGGAATGGCAACGCCGTCTCCCACTCCCGTGCTCATCACCCGCTCACGGTCCAGCACGGCCTGGAGGATCTCGGCTTTGTCCTCCACCTTTCCGGCGGCCACCAGAAGATCTACCAGCTCTTCGATGATCTCCTCCTTGCGCGTACCTTCGAGCGGGATCTTGATGACTTCTTCGGAAAGCAAATCAGCCAGTTTCATCGGAGCTCGCTCCCTCTTGTGTGAATCCAAATGAATTTAAAAGAAACGCCCGCAATCGCAACCCATTTTTCCTCGGGTACTGCCGCTTTGTCTCTGATTTTCCGTATGTTGCAGGCACTGCGGAACTGGGGCCGTCTTGCAGCGTGCCACCCGGCGGCGCCCACCCCTAGTGGGCGAGCCATTCCCACTGGCGACTGCTACCTGCCATCGGGGAGCCATGTGGCCGGACCAGCCGCCAATAGTCCGCAAACCAGGACGAATCGGGGCGGAGGAACTTTGGGCTTGACATTTCGGGCTCGTTTGCTAATATTGTGCTCGCTGGCAACGGCAACCAGGCAGGAGGCCAAAGAGGGGGTGGGCAAAGGGAAGGCCCTCCCGCCCGTGCAGGGGCACGCGCGTGGGCGCTATCACCTCGCGAGGAGGGCAGGGTTTTCACGGTTCTAACCGACGCAACCAAGGAGGAGGAAGCCGTGGCAGAGATGGCGTATTGCGTCAAGTGCCGTACCAAAACCGAGATGGTGGATGTACAGCAGGTCACGATGAAGAATGGACGGCCGGCCCTGAAAGGTAAATGCAGCAAGTGCGGGACGGGGATGTACAAGATCCTCCCGATGAAGAAGTAAGGAACCCTCTACAAACCACGGCGCCTCAAGCGGGGTAGGCGGGGTTTTCGCCCCGCACCTCGCTTCTTGCGCCGGGAAGTCCGCAGCTCGCCGAGACCTCGATCCTCCTTCGCGACCCACTGCCGCGTGCCCGTGCTGGCTCGGCCCGGTTGAGCCGCAGCCCCACCGCAGAGCTCCTCTGCACTCCGCTCTTCGGCCGTAGCACCGCTACTTTTCCCCTACTCGGAAAAACGCACCGCGGTAGCTCCTTCAGGACCGCAGCACTCCGTCGCTCTCCGACAGGTGTGGAAACCACCCAGCCCGAGCGGGCATCGTTGCGGGGAATCCACTGAGAAGTCCGTCAACAAATCCAACCCTTGAACTTCGTCGGCATTGCCCGATCCCTTTCCAAGACCAGGCGGTTTGCCGCCGAAGTCCCCGGCCCTCCCGCCGCGGTAGAAAGACCTCGTGCATCGTCCCTGGAGTCCGCTCACGAGATTCACTTTCCGGAACTGCAAGCGGCGGGGCCAGGATCCCCCCATCGGGCATCCGCCGCGGCGACACTCGCCGACGATGTCCAGAAGGACGACGCTCCAATCCGCTGAGATCGCAAACGCCCGAGGACGCACCAACCCAGAGTGCGTCAGGAACAGAGAAAACCTAGTCGAATCACCAAGAAGAAAATACTTGACAGGGAAGATTTTTATTCTATCTTAGGAATTCGAGCGCAATTGCCTAATTGTCTGAGGAAATCGGTTTGAATTCCGATCACTTCGGACAAGCGTCTGTTCGGCAGCCCATTCGGGTAATCCCCTACCGCGCACCGCACCACCGTTCGTGGCTGTGGCACGCCAGCGGTGCGTCCCCGCGAATTACGATTCCAACTCTCCTTTCGTCCTTGTCCTGAGCCCAATTCCAGGCCATCCAATCCCCCGTATCCTTTTCACGATTGACAAGACAGTTCCCTTGCAGGAATCGCATATCCGTATTTCTAGCGTTTCAGTCCCAGCCAAGCAAGTCGACCGAGGAGGAAAATGAAACAGTATCGCCATTTCGGGTGCTGCAGGGAGAGCCATTTCACAGATCTATGCGAGTCGCTTTTCCAGCGCGGCAATTGCGGCGTCGGATTCGTGGCCCATTTGGACGGGGTTCCACGCCACTCGGTGATCCGGCAGGCTTTGGAGGTCCTGCTGAATCTGGAGCATCGCGGCGCTATTGGAGGGGACAAGTCCACCGGCGACGGATCCGGCCTCTTGCTACAGATTCCCGACACGTTTTTCCGGCGGTGCGATCTCGGATTCCGCCTGCCCGAGCCCGGCGACTACGCCGTCGGCATGATCTTCCTTCCGAGAGAGCGGACGCTCGCCGAGCGTTGCCGCGAGCGCTTCGAGAGAATCGTGGAGGAAGAAGGCTGCGAGGTGCTCGGCTGGCGGAAGGTCCCCGTCGACGACACGTCGATCGGAAAACTGGCCCGTGACTCCGAGCCGGAAATGGAGCAACTCTTCGTGAGTCGCGGGCGCTGGGAGAAAGACAGCTTTGAACGCAAGCTCTACGTGATCCGCAAGCGAGCAGAGTACGAGCTGAGAGACGACCCGGACGTGAGCGGTTCCTTCTACGTGGCCAGCTTGTCGGCGCGCACCGTCGTGTACAAGGGGATGCTGACGGCCGAACAGTTGGCGCGCTTCTACTTGGATTTCCAGGACGAGAGTTTCGCCAGCCCGTTCTGCGTTCTGCACGAGCGCTACAGTACCAACACGCTGCCCACCTGGAGCCTCGCGCAGCCTTTCCGCTATCTGGCTCACAACGGGGAGATCAACACGCTGCGGGGGAACATCAACAGAATGCGCGCACGAGAGGCCGTGTTCTCCTCTCGACTGCTCGGCGAAGACGTGGAGAAGATCAAACCTGTCATCGATGAGAGCGGCAGCGACTCGGCCATGCTCGACAACGCTCTCGAGCTGCTCGTGGTCACCGGCCGGTCCCTACCCCACGCGATGATGATGCTCATTCCCGAAGCTTGCGGACCCAAGATCCACATGAGCGAAGACAAGCGCGCGTTCTACGAGTACCACGCGGCGCTGATGGAGCCCTGGGACGGTCCCGCCGCACTGGCCTTCACCGATGGCCGCTACATCGGCGCGATGTTGGACCGCAACGGACTGCGGCCCGCGCGGTACACCGTCACCCGGGACGGGCTCATCGTACTCGCGTCCGAAACGGGTGCGCTCAAGATCGAACCCGAGCGGATCCTCAAGAGGGGACGGCTGCAGCCCGGAAAGATGTTCCTCGTGGATCTGGAACAGCATCGCGTGGTGCCGGACAACGAAATCAAATCCAAAATCGCCCGTCAGCGGCCCTACAGGCGCTGGCTGAAGGACAGCCGGATCGTCCTACGGGGCATGTTCAGTCCGGCGGACAGTCAGGCGCCCGACCCCGAGAAGCTGCTCCGGTACCAGCACACTTTCGGCTACACGGAGGAAGAGCTCCGCATGCTGCTTTCACCCATGGCCACCCACGGGCAGGAACCTGTGGGATCGATGGGCAATGATGCCGCCCTCGCAGTGTTCTCGGACCGACCCCAGCTCCTTTTCGCCTACTTCAAGCAACTGTTCGCGCAGGTGACCAATCCACCCATCGACCCCCTGCGTGAGGAACTCGTCATGTCGCTGGAGAGCTTCCTGGGGAGAGAGCGCAATCTGCTCGACGAGACTCCCCAGCACAACCGCGGACTGAAGCTCTACCACCCCGTGCTCACACCGGACGACATGCGACGCATCCGATCCTCGACGCACCCCGATCTCCTGCCGCACGAGCTCGACATGCTCTTCCCCGCCGACGGAGACGGCATGGCCCTGGAGCGCGCCCTGAGTTCTCTGTTCGAAGAAGCCGAACGAGCCGTCCGCGAAGGCAAAACCCTGTTGATCCTCACCGACCGTCGGGTGGACGAAGACCACGCCCCCATTCCCAGCCTGTTGGCGGCCTCCGGGTTGCATCACTTCCTCATCCGAAGGGGGCTGCGGAACGACGCCTCGATCATCGTGGAAACGGGCGAAGCCCGCGAGGTCATGCATTTCGCCCTGCTGGTCGGCTACGGGGCGGACGCCGTTTCCCCCTACGTGGCTTTCCAGACGATCCACCAACTGGCCACACAGAAGCTCCTCGATGCTGAGAGAAGACCCGAAGAGGCCATGGACAACTACATCACCGCCGTGAAGAAGGGCCTCCTCAAGACCATGAGCCGAATGGGAATCTCCACGCTGCACAGCTTTTTCGGCTCGCAGATTTTCGAAGCTGTGGGACTCGGCAAGGAAGTCGTGGACCGCTACTTCACCGGCACCCCGAGCCGACTGGATGGCATTGGTCTCGAGGAAATCGCGCGGGAGACCAATCTGCGCCACCGCCAGGCCTTCCCGCTCCGCGGCCAACCGCCGAGATTGCTGGACCCAGGTGGTTCGTACCACGCCAGGGAAGGCGGGGAGAAACACCTGTGGTCCAGCGAAGCTATCTACAAATTGCAGATGGCCGTGCGGAACGACGACTACCAGGCGTTCAAAGAGTACACGCGCCTCATCGACGACCAATCGCGAGAACGCGTGACGTTGCGGAGTCTCTTGCGTTTCCGCAAAGGCAAGCCCATCCCCATCGAGGAAGTGGAGCCGGTGGAAAGCATCGTGA
>CAYXFI010000089.1:6763-12030 GCA_964464205.1 uncultured Cytophagia bacterium | reverse complement strand
AACTCCAACCGCTGTCCGATGGGCAGGGGGCTGCGGACGAAGTACTGCACGAGGCCCTTGCGCGCTTACTCGAGGTCACTGAGCATTTTGAGATCCCTGTGAACGTGACTGGCCCGGTGCTCACGCTCAAACGAGTTGAACAGGTTCTTGCTTCCGCAGATTCGCCTTTCCTGGGCATTGCCCTGGACCCCGTGCCATTTGTGGAAGTAGAGGCGAACTGGGGCCTGTGGCTCGACGAACTGGCGGGACGCGTTCGACACGTCTACGCGGTGGACGGTCGAGTGGAGGGCGGGGTCTTCGCGGTGGCGCCGTTGGGAGAGGGGGCAGTGCCCTGGCAGGAGTTGATCGGTCGGCTCGTGGAATACGACTACGCCGGACCGGTGGTGATCCGAGTGGAGCGCTTTGGGGACCCGTTTGCGGAAGCCCTGCGGGCGAAGGAGTTTCTCGAAAGGCTGTAGCCCGGCGACGCTCAGTCACTTTTGGCTTTGAAGCCTGGGCTTCGGATCTGGGAGCGCCGGAATCGCGGGGCGTGAGAAACGGGTCAGTCCAGGACCGCCGATCTCGCTGCTCGCGGAAGGTGGATTAGCTGGGGATCGCAGCCGAAGAAAGGAACCGGATTTCTGATGCCGAACGCGGACAGGAAGAAAGTCTGGGAGGGGCGCTTCCGGAAAGCTCCAGACCCGGAGTTCGAAGCCTTCAGCCGCTCGCTCCATTTTGATCTGAGGCTGGCGCCCTACGAACTCGCGGTGGACCGGGCATGGAGCTCCGCTCTCGCGAAAGTCGGGGTGTACTCGTCGGAGGAGGTGGAGGGGGTCCACGCGGCGCTGAAGGAACTCGCGGACCGACTCGCAAGTGGGGCAATCGACGCTCGGAATTCTGACGAGGATGTGCACACCCTCATCGAGCGTCTGCTGGCAGAAGAGTTGGGTCCGCTGGGCGAGAAGATCCACACGGGCCGGAGTCGAAATGACCTGGTCGTCACTGACCTCAAGCTGTATCTCCGTGACCAGCTCACCGGACTACTCTCGGGCCTGATTGCGCTCCAACAGTCCCTACTCCGCCGCGCCGAAGAGTCCCATGAAGTACTGCTGCCCGCGTACACCCACCTGCAACGGGCTCAGCCCGTGTCGCTTGCGCACTACCTGCTTTCCTTTTTCTGGGCTTTGCAACGGACGGTGGACCGAATTCGTGGCTGGTTTGCACTCCACAATACCTGTCCGCTGGGAAGTGGCGCCTGTGCCGGTAGCGGTTTTCCGGTCGACCGGGGGGCCCTTGCGACGGAGCTGGGATTCTACCGGCCGACGCCGAACAGCATCGACGCGGTGGCGAGCCGAGACTTTGTGATCGACGCGGCGCACGTCTGCGCTTCCCTGATGCTTGACCTGAGCCGATACGCCGAGGACTGGATTCTCTGGTCCACGGCCGAGTATGGCTTTCTCCAGCTCGATGAGTCGCTCACCACGGGCAGCAGTTTGATGCCTCAGAAACGGAACCCAGACTCCCTGGAACTGATTCGGGGCAAGACGGCACGGGTAGTGGCCGCCGAGGCCCGCCTGCAGGCGCTCGTGAAGGGTCTGCCCCTCACCTACAACCGCGATCTACAGGAGGACAAAGAAGCGATCTTCGACGCGGTGGAACAGACAACCGTGTCGGTGCGCGTGCTCACGAAAGTGGTCGACACGATGCGCTGGAACTCCCAGCGGATGGCAGCGGCGCTCGACTCGTCGCTGATGGCGACCGATCTCGCGGACTACCTGGTACGCAAGGGACTTCCGTTCCGTGAAGCCCACCGGGTCGTGGGGAGAATGGTGCTGCACGCGGAGGAGAGCGGCGAACCCCTGGACCGCTGGGATGTGAGGGAGTTCCGACGATTCAGCGAGCTCTTTGATGAGGATGTGCTCGACTGGCTACGACCGGAGGTCAGCGTCGGTCGCCGCAATCTCGAAGGGGGCACCGGACGCGAGGCCGTCGAGCGGCAATTGGAGCAGGCTCGAGAGGCGCTGGATCAGAACCGCAGGCAGTTGGGGGAATACCAGGCGCTCGGCGTGACCTGAGACGATCGTCCCGTTTGCGCGGACACATGCGTTGGTGCGGTTACGGCCGACCCGGCTCCGCGGGGTGAGGTATCCCTCTGCAAAGCTCTGGGTCGCCGCAGCGGATGGGAGCCGGTGTGGCGCAGAAGACGCTCACGGTTGATCGGAACTGCTGAGGCTGATGCCCCAGGGGGAGGGGACGTACCGTCAGTGAGAGGAGGGAAGGTCATGAAGGTCAAGATCGGAAAGACGGACCTCGAGCTGATGCAGGGCGACATCACCGAAATGGACACCGATGCGATTGTGAACGCAGCCAACGCGCGGCTGAAGATGGGAGGTGGAGTTGCGGGTGCCATCCTCCGGAAGGGCGGTTGGGTGATTCAGGAAGAGTGCGACCGAATCGGCGGAACCCACGTCGGTGGAGCGGTGATCACCACCGGGGGTAACTTGAAAGCCAAGCACGTGATCCACGCCGTCGGTCCCCGAATGGGCGAGGGCGACGAGGATCGAAAGCTGCGCGACGCCACACTGAATTCGCTCAAACTTGCGGACGAACACGGGCTGAAGTCCATCGCCTTTCCCGCGATAAGCACAGGGATCTTCGGCTTCCCGATGGATCGTTGCGCAGAGATCATGCTGAGCACGACCATTGAGTACCTGAAAAGTGGCGCGACCGGTCTTGAGAGGGTCGTGTTCGTGCTCTGGGGCGACGAGGCGTACGGTACTTTCGAGAAGACACTCAAGCAAAAGCTCGATGCACAGTAGAAGAGGTGTGCAAAGGGGCGCAACAAGGACGCAGCGACACACGGGAGGCGAACTTTGATGCAGAGAATCTGAGAGATGTCTTGCGGTACGGGCGTTCGTGAAGGCCTGAACTGGCCCGAGGGACGTTGGCCGGCGAGAGCGCGTTTGTACGCGTGCGGAACTTGTCTACTCGCCGGCCTGGAACAGCGGGGTTGGGTCTCCCTACCGTGTCCCACGAAGCTCGGCCGTTCAAGACAGCAGGAAAACGAGAAAGAGGACTTGTTCGTCCATTCGCGAGATTCTCCCGCATTGCTGCGTCGCTGCGGTTTTCCCCTACGGCCCGCACAACTTAACGCCGCCGTGCTTGCGCATCGGGTCCAAGTGGTCCGATGAGCTGCTAATCTGAGGGTGGCCGTGAGAACACTGGCCGAAATTCGCCGGCTTCTGGCAAGCCACCGCGAGGAACTCCGACGCACCGACGGTGTACGCCGTTTGGCCCTCTTTGGCTCCTACGTGCGCGGTGAGCAAAGCGCGGTCAGTGACGTGGACATTCTGGTGGATCTGGAGCATCCTTTGGGATGGGAGATCGTCGACCTCCGCGATCGATTGGAAACCATTCTGGGTATCCGTGTGGATCTGGTGACGCTGAGGGCTCTGCAACGGAAGCCATTGCTGTGGGAGTCCGTGCGGGAGGAGCTGGTAGATGTCTAAAAGGGACGTACGCCTGTTTCTTCACGACATGGTGGAAGCGATCTCCAAGATCAAACGATAGGTAGCCAGCCTCGATCGTGAGGAACTTGCTGCGAACGACCTCGTCCTGGATGCGGTGGTACGGAACCTGGGGATCATCGGGGAAGCAGCTCGGCATCTACCTGAGAGCCTCCGGGCCCGCTACCCCGAAGTCCCCTGGCGGCGCGTCGTGGGTTTCCGTAACATCGTTGTGCACGAGTATTTTGCAGTCGATCCAGATCTGGTCTGGACCATCGCGACCGAGCAGCTACCGGCCCTCCGACGGAGCCTCGAAAAGATGATTTCTGGACAGTCATGAGGTTGAGCTCCGTGCCCGCCCGATCGTTGAGTACCGGGAAGGGCGGCGCAGGCTCACGGCAGCGGAGTTTGTCCAGTGGCCATTGAGTCGGAGATCTGCCGCCTGATGGGATGCGGGAACAGCAACGGGAAAAGCGGGGGACCGTTCTGCTTACGCCCAAGCGGATTGTTGGACGCCGACGATTCAGTCACAATGTAGGGTGGAGGGCCCTGCTCCCACACACTCAGTTCGGTTGCGCCGCCGTGTGTAGGAGCTCCCCCGTCTGGCACACCCGTGCGGGGCCCTGAGCTCCGAATTCACTTCAACACCGTCATCCGCTTCGAACCGACGCGCCTTCCGTCGGCGATGAGCTCGTAGAAATACACTCCTGCGGGCAGATCCGTCCCGTGTAGGAGAATGAAGTGCAGGCCCTCTCGCTGACTGCCCGGCTCCAGCACGGCCACCCGACGACCGAGCACGTCGTAGATCATCAGTTGAACGAGCGCGGATCGGCCCAGCTCATACCGGATGGCCGTCCGCAGACGAAAAGGATTCGGGGTGTTCTGCCACAGCCCGAAGTCGGACGGTCCCCGGCCGGCGCTGCCTACGGAAGTGGTCGTGTCCTTCCGGGGGTAGAAGTACACGTGCGCTTGGTACCAGCTTCTCTCTTCGCTGAGCGTGAAGTACCCGCTATCGTCGGCCGCCCAGCACACGGCTTCACCCTGCGGTTCGGGAATGTAGGGCACGATCGACGGCTGCTCGGCCAGAGCTTCCTGCCACGATTCTCCTACTTCTCGCCTCCAATAGAAGATCCGGTCGTAGGTCTTGATGAGCATCTCGCGCCCGTGGGGACAGATGTCGCCCGCCACTGCGGTGGAGAAGGGCAATCGGGCCACTACTTCCAGCGTGTCGACGCGCGTCGTCGGAACCGTGGAAAACGTGGCACCGGACGGCAGACGATAGACGATGGAGGGGCTTTCTTTGCTCACCACGAAAATCTCGCCCGTCACGGGGTCCACCATCAGCGTTTCGGCATTGTGGAGACCGTCGGGGTACGAAAACGCCACCCTCTCGACGTCGTACAGCACCGTGTCCAAGGGGGCCTGATCCGTGCTGACGACCGGCTCCGGCACCCGGTAGATGTACTTGGTATCGTATCGCTGGCTATTGTCGCCAATTTCTCCCACGTACACGTAGTACTCGCCGGGACTGGGTCCCGGTCCGATGGCCATGTCTTCCCAATCGCGGACTCTCGCGCCGGCGAGGCGGTACACTCCGAGATGTCGCCCGTGCACGTCCATCGCGTAGATTGCGTTCTCCCCGCCGGAGTCGTTGTGTGTCCACAGCACACCGGGGTTCTTTCGGCTGGCGGCCAGCCCGGAGGCTTCCGTGATCGGACCGTACTGCACCCGTCCCATGTCCACGCGGTCGCCGAAAGGCTGGGCGGAGGCACTCAGTGGCAG
>CAYXFI010000089.1:0-6663 GCA_964464205.1 uncultured Cytophagia bacterium | reverse complement strand
AGCCCGGCGGTTGCCACCCCAGCTTGAGGAAGTACCCTCCGCCTCTCTGGAAGTAGCGCAGAGAAATCGCGTGGTAACCAGCTTCGAGGGTCACAGCCGCGGATTCCTCGACGGCGGTGTGCAGGCCGTCGTTGTCGATCAGCAAGCGACCGTCTACGTACAGGATGCTTCCGTCGTTGGAGCTCAGGAAGAATCGGTACGTTCCGTCCAGCGGAGCTTTCAAGTAACCGTCGAAGGCGAGCCCGAAATCGGTGTCGCGTCGCCGCACCGCGAGGGAAATCGACGAGACCGCCCGGGTCTCCACAGGTGGACGCGTGGCCACCGAGTCGGCCGCAACGAACGAGCCTTCGACGTAGCGGACGGTCAGACCGGGCGCCAGATTGCACTCGGGGATCCGCGCCGGAAGGCGCACGTCCTGCCCCACGACCGTGTACACGATCTCGCTCGGCGTCTTCTCAGGATGAAAGGCCTGCATCATCAACGGAGTGGGCCCGTCGATGCGAATTGGCTGGGAGTAGCGAGGAGAACCGAGAGACGGCAACGTGCGGTCCAGTGTGTAATGGATCTCTGCACCGGGTTCGGAACAGGCGAGTTCGACGTAGCCGGCACCGTCCCTGCGCACGTACGGATTGGGCGTTTGATCCGCGTAGATCCAGTCGAGACTCAGGCGAGTGATCTGGGTTGTGGCCAGACCTCCGTGGCGTCTCCGATCGCCGGCGCAGTGAGCCAGCAGGACGTGATCGCCCACGAACTCAATGGCCGTGTAGCAGTACCAGCCTTTGGGATCGCTTTCGATGGCCTTCACTTTTTCCCACGTTCGACCTTCGTCCCGCGAAATCGCCAGGTTGAACGGCGTCCGCACGCCCCGGCCTCCGTCCGACGGAGTCGTATTGTTCCACACGAGCAGCAGGTCGCCGGTGGCCGGGATTCGCTCGATCGAGGCGGGTGAAACCGGCGAACGAATATTACTTCGCCGGGCGGGCGTCCAGTGGATCCCCCCGTCCCCTGAGTAGGAGACGTACTGGGCTCCGGCGTCCGTCCGGCAGAACAGCATCAGACGACCGTCTTTCAACTCCACAATCCCTGGCTCCTGCAGCATCACCGCTTCGGGATTGGGGACGTAGGCGGTGCGCTGCCACGTGCGCCCATTGTCGTCGGAATAGAAGCAAAGAACTCGGCCGGAAGCGGTCCAGTCGGAGCTCGGGGTGTTGTGAAGGGACGCGGGCAGGATGATCCGGCCGCTGCCCAGCAGGACGGCGCGATCGTTGTTCACCACGTAGTAGCCCACGGAATCGGCGATCACGGTCGGTGGCGACCACGTTTTCGCTTCGTCGCTGGAAAACCGCACGACGGGGAGACAATCTTCAGTGGAATTCTTGCGCAGGTAGAAGAGGGCGATTCGTCCGTCGCGGAGCCGCAGGAGCGAGACGGACATCACGTTCATTTCGCCCTCGTTTGGAACAACCACAACTTCGTCGTCGGACCAGGTGAGACCACCGTCCTGGGAGTAGCGTCCCGCCAGGTAGGCTGCTGCGTTGTCTCCAGAACCGCCCGTGAAGTGAGTGTAGATGAACAGGATGCGTCCGTCTTTGAGCTGGATGAAGTCTCCTTCGCTGTTGCGCGGATTTCCCGGCCCGGGTTCCAGTCGCAGCACGACCTGTTTGCCAGGAAAGACCGCCTTGCTGACCGCGTCAGCCCCGGCGTGGGTCTCTCCGGGGATGAGAAGGAGAAAGAGCCCGAGAAGAACGACCTGAAAACGTGTGAAGCATCTCACCGCCTGGTTCCTCCCGTTTGGTTCCGACCTCGCACATCAAGGTAGGGCTATTGTCGCGAAAATGCAACGGCGCGTTCCTTCCTCGATTCCGGGTGTTTCTCGTGAGGTGGCCAAGCGTGCCCTGCGGCCTCGCAGACCCGGACACTTCGCACTCCCTGCCTACTACGGAGTGTGACTCCCGTCGTCGCGTGACTCGAGTCACCGTGTAGCCCGCCACAGCGCGAAGTCAGAGACTTCGCACTCCATGCTGGATTTGATTTGTGCGACGACTCCCGTCGTCGCACGCCTCCAGTCGTTGCTCGGCTCGAGTCGCCGTGTTGCCTACCACAGCAGGAAGTCCGGTACTTCGCAACTCGTACCGGGCGCGCTCAGGGCTCTGTGCTTCGAAATCAGCGGCAAGTCCCGCCGTCGGTCCGGCCTGCCCCTGCGTTGCCCGGGTTCGGACGGTATTCCTGCGAAGTCAGAGACTTCGCACTCCTTGCCCGGTGCGGGGTGCGACGCCTCCCGTCGTCGGGGGACTCGAGTCACCCTGTAGCCCGCCACAGCGCGGAGTCAGAGACTTCGCACTCCATGCTCGATTTGGAGTGCGACGACTCCTGCCGTCGCCTGACAAAGTCACCGTTCTACTCGCTCTGTGCCGTCTCCGTGAGCTTGGTGCCTCAGTCGTTGTAAGGGATCGGCTTTTTCGCAAGCTTCGTGAAAGGTGCTTGGATTTCTTCTGTTGGAGTGCCACAACTCTGTCCAGTGTGCGACGACTCCGACCGCCAGGAAAACACGCGCCCGGCTTCCCCGATTCCAAAGACTCCACCAAAAATCCTCCATTGTTTGACGTAAGTCGTTGGGATTTGAAAGGGTACGAAGTCCGCAACCATCTGACTCTCTTGCGTTTGCCGTTCGGAGAGGTCGAAGGGAATCTGCGTTCATCAGCGCGTGTCCGCGTTCATCTGCGTTCCATTCTGGCCAGCGCTGAGTTTCATTCCGACGGGGGACTGGAGTACTGTTGTGAAGAATGGGGGGGAAGCCCTGCCCCGATTCCGCTTGAAAAAGAGACCCGGCTTGGGTATATTCGCCGAAGTTATTGAGGATACTCATGCGTAACCCCTACAAGCGTACCGACGTTTTCCGCTGTCGTCACGAAAGCCACGCGCGGTTCGGCTACCGGGTCTCGGCCTATCACGTCCTGCGTGCGAAAAAGTGCTACCCGAACGGCTGCGTGGTGTACAAGTGGTTCTGCCACCGCTTCGCCAAAGGCAAACCGTGCGTGCGCGGATTCTCCCACGTTGGCCGCCTCTGCGTGGGGTGCACGCACTACCGGGACACGCGCGTTCACTACCAGCCCGAGGTTGTGCTGAGCGACTCGGATTTCCGCGAATTCCTGGACGAGGTTGAGGAATTCGAGGACTGGCTCGCGGAACACCGCTACCGCCGTGTGGACGCGCTCGGCACGGTCACATTGATACGCCCACTTCTCCGCAAGATTGTGGAGAAGAACGGAGCTCGAATCGTTCTCGCCGGCTACCTCGTACGTCTCGACGAAGCGTTCCTTGGTGTCACGGGCCTGGAGGATCCGGTCTACTTGCAGGTGAGCGCTCACCAGCAGCGACGCTACGGGTTTCGGATTGGAGATCGGGTTGAGTTTCAGGCCCACGTGGGGCTGGATCGCGGCAGGCTTTTGCTCCGCGAGCTTTCCCGGGTTGAGTTCGTGGAGCGCGGCGAACCAGCGTCCGCTCGTTGGGACGAGGACGTGGCCGCGGTGGTGGCTAGGCTCGTGGCCACCCGGATACCCGACGATGCGGAGCGCTGTCTCTCCTGTCCGCGGGCGGTTCTGGTGGACGTGGAGTTCCACGGAGAGCCCGCACGCGGTCGTCGCCGTGAGCTTTTTTGCCTGGAAGGAGTTCAGGATCATTTGAGCTGCATCCTGCCGGTGCTCGATCGGCTTGGGGATGAATGGCTTGGCTTTGAAGTGTGCGACGAGGGCGAGGTGATGAGGTAGGAAGAGCAGGAGCTGGAGGGAAATGGCCAAAATCACCAAACGGTCCGAAGACTACTCGCGCTGGTACACCGACGTGATCATGCAGGCGGAACTGGCCGACTACGCCCCGGTGAAGGGCTGCATGGTGATCCGACCCAATGGGTACGCCATTTGGGAGAAAATCCAGAGTGTTCTCGACCGGATGTTCAAAGAGACGGGCCATCGCAACGCCTACTTCCCGCTCTTCATTCCCGAAAGCTTCATGCGTAGAGAAGCCGAGCACGTAGAAGGCTTCGCACCTGAGTGCGCGGTGGTGACGCACGGAGGAGGGAAGAAACTCGAGGAGCCGCTCTACGTGCGTCCCACTTCGGAGACGATCATCTGGGCGATGTACAGGGACTGGATCCAGTCCTACCGCGATCTGCCGTTGCTGATCAACCAATGGTGCAACGTGGTCCGCTGGGAGATGCGGACGCGGCTTTTTCTCCGCACGACGGAGTTCCTGTGGCAGGAGGGTCACACCGCCCACGCGACCGAGCAGGAAGCCGAGGAGGAGGCCCGGAAGATCCTGGACATCTACCGCACCTTCGCCGAAGAGTACATGGCCATGCCGGTGATCCCGGGTCAGAAGACGGAAAAGGAAAAGTTCGCAGGTGCGTTGCGCACGTACACCATTGAAGCGATGATGCAGGACCGCCGCGCCCTCCAGGCAGGCACCTCCCACAACCTGGGCCAGAATTTCGCCAAGGCCTTCGATGTGACCTACCAGGACGAGAAGGGTGAGCTTCGCTACGTGTGGGCTACGAGCTGGGGCGTTTCCACGCGGCTCATCGGCGCATTGATCATGACTCACAGCGACGATCAGGGTCTGGTACTGCCGCCGCGGCTGGCCACGCTGGAGGTGGTTGTGGTGCCCATCTGGCGCGGCGATGAGGAAATGGTGCAGATGAAAGAGGCTGCGCACCGCTTGACGGAAAGTTGGAAGGACAGGTTCACCTACTGCGTGGACGATCGCGAAGGCTATCGGCCCGGCTGGAAATTCAACGAGTGGGAGTCGAAGGGCGTGCCAGTGCGGGTCGAGCTCGGTCCCCGCGACGTGCAGAACAATCAGGCGGTGCTCGTGCGTCGTGACACCGGCGAAAAGATCGCCGTCCCGCAGGAGGGCATCGTCGACGCGATTCGCGATTTGCTCGAGGACATTCAGAAATCGCTTTTCCAGCGTGCCCTCGAGTTCCGTGAGAAGTACACGTTCGTGGTGGACGACTACGACGAATTCAAGAAGGAGATCGAGGATCCGGGCGGTTTCTTCCTGATTCACTGGTGCGGCGACCGAGCGTGCGAAGACCGCCTGCAGGAGGAGACGAAAGCCACCATCCGCTGCATCCCCTTCGACAGGGAGAAGGAAGCGGGCAAGTGCCTACTGTGCGGCAGGCCATCGGAGGGCAGGGTGGTCGCCGCGAAAGCGTACTAGGTCCCGCGGCTGACCTGGAATCCATGACGCGACGAGTGTCACACGCAAGCCAACCATGACACTAGTCTAGACAGCAGCCATGAATCCTCGTTTGCAACACGAACGCTTAGGTTCGTTCGTCGACAACATGAGGTTGCCCATCCATCGGTGGTTTCGCTTCTCTGCCGGATTCTCCGCCGAGTGGGTACGCTCTTTACTAGCGCAAAAGGCTACGAGGGGCTTGCGGGCAGTGCTCGATCCGTTCGCCGGTTCCGGGTCTACTTTGGTTGTCGCGGACCAAGTATCAGTGGCTAGTATCGGTATCGAAGCCCATGCATTTCTCGTTCGCATCGCTCGGGCAAAGTTGCTATGGTCGTACCCAGTGTCTGAGTTCGAACGAAAAGCCTACGCGGTACTGGAGGGGGCGAGAGGGCTACTCGCTAGTCAGAAGACGTCAGACGAAACCCTGGCGCATCGGTACCCGCTCCTCATCAGGAGAGCCTTTTCTCGGGAGAATTTGACAAAGCTGGACGCACTGAGAACGAGCTGGGAGCAGAATAGGGATGATACCCACGCCTCCGAGCTTGTGTGGCTGGCGATAACCTGCATCCTCCGTGTGAGCTCGCACGCAGGAACGGCCCAATGGCAGTACATCCTCCCAAACAAGCGAAAGACGAACGTTGTTGACCCTCTGCTAGCATACGTGTTGCAGATCAAGATGATGAGTGAGGACATGACGGTATTTCAGAGTCTAGCGCGGGATGGGTCGAGGGCGCGCTTGTACCACAGTGACGCACGATCTTTTCCGGAAGTGAAGGAAGGCACTGTAGATCTCGTTGTTACTTCCCCCCCGTACGCCAACAATTTCGACTACGCTGATGCCTTGAGATTTGAAATGACGTTCTGGGGACTAGTCGACTCTTGGTCCGACCTCCATGAGGCCGTTCGGCAACATCTGATTGTATCTTCTTCCCAACATGCGTCGAGGAACAAGCTTACGCTAGATGACCTGTTGTGCTCGGACTGGGTGGCCTCTATTAGAGAGGGTCTTTCCAAGGTGTGCGGCGAACTTGCCGAGGAGCGTCTACGCCATCGTGGTCGCAAACACTACCACACGATGGTAGCCGGCTATTTCGTGGACATGGCCAAGGTTTGGCGCGAACTCAGACGGGTATGTGCTTCTCCTTGCGATATCTATTTCGTCATCGGCGATTCTGCGCCATACGGTGTGTACGTTCCCGTGCACGAGTGGCTAGGCCAGCTGGCTGTGGCCGCGGGTTTTCAAATGTACCAATATCAAAAGATAAGGGATAGGAACGTGAAGTGGCGCAACCGAAAGCACAGGGTGCCCCTACAAGAGGGCATTCTGCACGTGATAGGCTAGTGAGACATGAGCAGCTGAGAGGTACGTTGTCGTCGCTTGTCCGTGGGCCGGGTTTCCTTGCCGAGTTAGCTTGGAGCGATACA
>CAYXFI010000088.1:1381-12132 GCA_964464205.1 uncultured Cytophagia bacterium | reverse complement strand
ACTCACGTGACGTGGCCTCTCCACTGGCAGGAGCCAGGAGAGTTGAACACGCACGAGTGCTGGTGGGTGGACGACCAGATCACCTTTTGCGGGGGCTACATGGATGGACACTCGCCCGTGCGGGTCATCGATCTACGCACCGGCCTGATCCGGGTGATTGGCGAGGGTAGCTGGTGGGAAGGCGCGACCCCTGCCGAACTCGCCAAGGTCAACTGGTGGCACGCTTGCGGAGATTATCAGGGACGGTGGGTTGCCGCGGACAACTGGCACGGCATCATCGCCCTGTTCGACGCGCGAACGACGAGAAAGTATGTCCTGACTGTCGGTCACCGGACCTACGGCCACGGTGCCCATCCCCATGTGGGCTGGAATCACTTGGGAGGCCAAGTGGTGTTCACATCCAACAAGCGCGGGAATCCGGACGTGTGCGTCGCCTACATCCCCCGGGAATGGGAGAAAAGCGCAGAGTGACCCCGCGTCCGGCCGTTTTTTCGCGCAGCGGGGAGAGCCATTCTACCGACGCTCCCCCGCCCGACGCCAATTGACCGCCAGCATCGAGCCGCCGTAGACCGCCATTGCCAGGCTGATCACCTGATTCACGCTGATGTGCGTGCTGCCCAGGTACGCAACCACCATGCTGGGCTCGTAGTACCGAATGAAGTCGATGCCGAAACGGGCCAATCCGTAGAGCACCAGCGTCCAGTAAAAGACGAACCCGTCGAACCGCTTATGTCGTTCAAGGAACAGCAATAGCCCAAAAATGACCAGCGCGTAGAATGATGAGATGAGCTGGGTCGGGTAGATGGGAACTCCGGGAAACGTGGCCCCGGCCGGGCTGTTGGGCGGAAAAACGACGCAGAGAGGACCGCTGCAAGGGACCCCGAAGCAACAACCGTTGAGGAAGCAGCCGATTCGGCCGAAGAACAACCCAAGTGCAAGCGCGGGCATCACGATATCGGCCACTTTGAGGAAAGACAGCTTGCGCCAGCGGAGGTAGAGAAAGGCAGTAATTAGCGCCAGGATCAGACCGCCCAGAAAAGTCAAACCGGCCAGACCGATCTCGCCGGTGCTCTGAAAGGGGTTGAACGTATCGGTCCAGTGGCCGCGGAACTCGTCCAAATGAAAGGCCACGTACATGGCCCTCGAGCCGACGATGGCGCTCAGGATGATGAGCGTCGCAAGATCGAAAATGTAGTTGGGGTCCACTCCTCGACTGCGCGCCCGTCGAGCGGACATCCACACGCCCACCACGAAGGCTAGGGCTAGCATCACGCCGTAGCTGTGAAGTTCGAAACGTCCGATCTTGAACAGAATCGGGTGCAATTCAAACCTCGCTCAGTATTCGTCCCACCGCATCGACACGTTCGCCACCAGACCCGTCATCACCAGCGTGGCGAACAAGAAACTCCCCCCGTAGCTCATGAAGGGCAACGGCAAGCCTGCCACGGGCATGATTCCGACAACCATGCCCACGTTCACGAAAATGTGGAAGGCGAAAATAGCCAAAACACCAATCACAACCAAGCTGGAAAAAGGGTTCCTGGCCATGCTCGCAATTCTCAGGCAACGGAATAGAAAGATCAGAAACAACAACAGGGCGACCGTGGTGCCCACGAACCCCAGTTCCTCGCCAATCACGGAGAAAATGAAGTCCGTGTGCTGTGCAGGCAGAAATCGCAGATGCGTTTGGGTGCCGTGCAAAAGCCCTTTTCCGAGAATCCCACCGGAGCCCACCGCGACTTTCGACTGAATCACCTGGTAACTCAAGCCAGTTGGGTCTTCTTTGACCCCGAGGAAAATCAGGATCCGTTGCTTCTGGTACTCGTGCAGGTGTGACCACAGAACCGGCGCGGCCACTGCGGCCCCTATGTTGAGTCCGAGCACCAACACAGCCACCCTCGGGCGTGCGCGCGAAACAACCAGTGCCAGGACCACCAACACCATCACCCCGAGGAAGGCCCACAGGTGGAACGACGCAACGAAGCTGATGGCAGGGGACAGGATCACGAACAGCGAAAAAACGGGCAGCCCCGCCCAGAAGAGCATCGGCAGGAGCACCGCTCCGAACACGAGGGCCGTCCCCAGATTCGGCTGCTTTGCCACCAGGATCATCGGTATCACGGCCAGTGCGAAGGCCTTCACGATGTCGACTGGCCGACTGAGATCCGTACCGACGTCGGAGAGGTGCTTGGCCAGCGCAAGGACCAGGGCGATTTTCGCCAGCTCGGATGGCTGCAAGTGGATTGGCCCCAGTGGAAGCCACCGGGCTACGCCTGGACCCCGTCCGAAGAACAGCAATAGAACCAGCGAGAAAAGGGACAGCGCGTAGATTGGGTACGCGAAGTCCCTGAGGAAACGTGTGGGAACCAGGCTTGCCACGACAAATCCGACGAGCCCCAGTCCAAGCCAGATCACCTGCCGCGCGAAATTCCCAGCCCACGGTCTGTCGCCCGCCTGCACGCTGGCACTGTAGAGGGCAACCAGGCCCAGGGCGAGGAGCAATCCGGCTGTAACCACAAGGGTGCGGTCCAGGTGTTCAAGCTGGACTTTCCAGGAGCGACTCACCTCCAAGTACCTCCGATGCCGAGCCGCATCCGCAGGGCCGCGCCCGCGTCCACCACATCCTCTGCCGCTGCCGAGCGCACCACGTCGAAGTAGAATCGCAACACCTCGCGGGCCAGAGGTGCCGCCGCCACGGAGCCGCCGCCGCCGTTCTCCACAAAGACGCAAAACGCCACTTCCGGTGCTTCGTACGGGGCGAAGCCGATGAACCAGGCGTGCGGCTTGCCGTGCGGGTTCTGCGCTGTGCCGGTCTTGCCCGCCACCGCCAGGTCCTCGAAGTAACAAGCCCGCCCGGTACCACCCGGGCCATTCACCACGCGCCACATTCCCTCTCGTACCTCGTCGAATACTTCCGGTGGTATCCCCTCGATCCGGAAGCTGTCCACACGGGCAGGCATTTCCTGGCGGGTGAACGGGTTCCCCACGGCTCGCACCAGATGAGGCACGTACCCCCTGCCCCGGTTGGCGAGAATCATCGCGAACTGGGCCAGTTGTAGAGGGGTGGTCAGCAGGTCGCCCTGTCCGATAGCCAGGTTGAGCATGATCCCACGCGTCCAGCCGTGCTCTCCGTAGCGCCGGTTGAGGTAGGCCACGTCCGGAATCAGCCCGGCCCGCTCGGTCGGGAGGTCGATTCCCGTTCGCCTGCCAAACCCGAGCAGCCTGGAATAGCGAGCCCACAGGTCCAGTCCCACGCGCAGCCCCATCGTGTAGAAGTAGACGTTGCAACTGTGCTCAATAGCCCCGTACAGATCGAGGCTACCGTGTCCTTTGCCAAACCAGCAAGCGAATACCCTCCCCCCGTACACCAGCGCGCCCGTACAAGTCACCCGGCTCGAGGGGCGGAAGATTCCCTCGTTCAGGCCGGCCAGTGCCGTCACCAGCTTGAAAGTCGACCCGGGCGGATAGGCGCCCTGCACCGCGCGATTCAGCAAGGGCTTGCGTGGGTCGGAGAGCAGCGAATCCCAGATGCTCGGATCCAAAATGCCGGTGAACCACTCCAGCCGGTAGTCGGGCGAGCTCGCCATCGCGAGGACCTCGCCGTTACGCGGATCGAGGAATACGCCCGCAGCCCGGCGGCCCCGGAGCACGTCCTCGAGCTTCGCCTGCAGACGGTCATCGATCGACAGAATCAGATTCAGACCTGGATACGGTGGCCGGCCCTTCTCCTCCGGAAGGGTGCGAATCTCCCGCCCGAGGGCATCCACCTCGACGTACTGGTAACCTCGCCGGCCCCTAAGCACCCGATCGTAGGCTTTTTCCAGTCCCGTTTTCCCGATCAGATCCCCCGGCCGGTAACCCTGGTCCTTGAGCCGTTTCAACTCTCTGTCCGTGATCTCCCCCAGGTAGCCCAAAACGTGCGCCAGTCGGGACGAGCCCACGTACTTGCGCTTCGGCTCCGTCTCGATCACCAGTCCTGGAAAATCGAGCCAGCGCTCCTGAAGCTGCGCAAGTAGACTGAAGCTCAGATCGCGCTTGATCTTAACCGGCTGAAACTCCCCGCGGTAGTTGCGGCGGATCCGCCGTCGCACTTCGTCCACGTCCAGTCCGATCGTCCTGCTCAACACAGCCAGCAGCGAATCCCTGCCGCGGTACTGGTACGGAAGCAACGCCAGCGAGTACCCGGGGGCGTTGTCGACGAGGAGCCGACCGTTGCGGTCGAAGATCTGCCCTCTCGGGGGTTCCAGCGTCACCACGCGCACACGGTTCTGTTCTGACTGCCGGAAGTAGCGCTCGTGCTGGAGAATCTGTAGCTGCGCAAGCCGGGCGGTCAATACGAGGAACATGATCCCAAGCAGCCAGGCGAATACCCTGCGCCGGCTCTCAATGTCCAGCTTGGATGCTTCCATCGCCGCACCGTGGTTCACACTGCCAGTCAGGTTCGATCGCGCACGCCGTGGGATGTGGCCTTTCCCCGGTCACAACCGGCGCCACCAGCGCACCGGAAGCGCGGCAAGAATCAGCAGGCCAAACGCCACGTCGTACACCACCGACGGGAACACGTAGCGAAACAGCACGCCTACGAATCCCAGATCGGACCCGAGATAGTACACCTCGCTCACAAGAGACTCGAAAATCCCTGCCCCGACGCTCCACACCAGCATCATGCGGCGGTAGCCCACCTCCACCCAGTCGCGCGTCATCGTCCGTACGACAAAGGCTGCAACGCAATAGGCCAGCGAGCTCAGTCCCACGGGTGTACCGCTGGCCAGATCGTAGAGCAGGCCGACGGCAAAGGCCCAGCCCACGGACTGGACCACTGGCATCCGCAGGACTACAGGTATCAACAACAAAAGAGGGAGATTGGGCCGTATGTCGGCCACGGCGATCAGGCTGGAAACCGTCGTCTGAAGGAGGACGCTGAGGACAAAAAGAACCGAGAGGATCGCGAAACCGGTCATCTACTTGCTCGCTCACCCGCCGTAGGCAGCAACACGGCCACCTCTTCCAGCCGACTGAAGTCCACCGAAGGTTTCACGTACACAGTCTTGAAGATGCTGGTCACATCTTCGGCCACCTGGGTGACCACGCCCAGCCGGAGCCCGTGGGGGTACACTCCACCAAGCCCCGAAGTCACCACCACATCCCCAATCCGGACGTCCGCGCGGGCAGGAACGTCATCCAGCAGGCAGTATTGTCCGCCGCTCCAGCGCAGGATTCCGTGCACTCGCGAACGCTCCACCAGCGCAGCAGCTCGGAAGTTCCGGTCCAGCAACACGTGCACCAGCGAGTAGTCCGGCCCCACCAAGTACACACGACCCACCAGGCCATCGGCCGTGACCACCGGCAAGTCGCGCGTCAGCCCCTCTCTCCGGCCCACGTCGATTTTGATGGAGCGAATGGCCGCGTTGCCCGAGTGCCCGATGACCTCGGCGGGGACAATCCGGTAGGGACTGTGCTGCTTGAACCCCAGCAGCCTGCGCAGGCGTCGGTTTTCCAGCGCCGCGTCGCGATAGCGTGCCGTCTCCAGCAGCAGGCGCGCGTTCTGTTCCATCAGCCGGTCCACCTGACTGCGGAGCGACAGGTTCCGCAGAGCCGAGTGGACTACGTGCTGAACCACCCCGAACAGCGAAAGTGAAGAGGCACGAATCAGCTGCACCTGCCGGTCTTCATTGCTGGCCAGCAGTACCAGCGAAAGAAAGATCGAGAAACCGAACGCCGACCACTCTCGCAGCGTGGTGCGCAACGCTCACCTCATTCAAGGGACAGCCACTACCCCTGAGACTCGGCGGCCCAATCCTTCGACGCAACAGGTCCCCGCCCCAGCGCGCGTGGGCTTCCGTGTCATCACCAGCCTCCGGACGCTCGCTGACGGGAAGCAAGGACCACGCGGCAGTCCGGATGCCCAGTTCCAACCCCAGACTCCGAGAAGCCAAAAAGGCTGAGACCAGCTACCCCCGAACACGATCCGGAAAGGGAGAGCCGCCCCAGCCCAAAAACAAACGGGTGCGGAGCAGTAGACAGGAAACTGTCTGAGGACGCTCACCGAAGAAACACAGGTGTTCAGTAGCGCTTCACTTTGGTCAGCACTTTCTCGTACCGGGGCAAGTCCTCGAGAATCTTTCCCGTGCCCCGAACCACACAAGTCAGCGGATCGTCCGCGATGAACACCGGAAGCCCGGTTTCCTGGCGCAGGCGCTCATCCAGTCCCTTCAGCAGCGCGCCACCTCCTGAGAGGATCAAGCCCCTGTCGAGAATGTCCGCGGAAAGCTCCGGCGGCGTACGCTCCAGACACAGCTTGACTGAGTCGATGATGGCGCCGGTGGCTTCGGCCAGGGCTTCCTGGATTTCCTCCGCGTTCACCTCGATCGTTTTCGGAATACCGGCCACCACATCCCGCCCCTTGATGGTCACCCTGCCTTCGGGTTTGTGGGGCGGCACCGAACCGATCGTGACTTTGATGTGCTCCGCCGTGTTCTCGCCGATCAGCAGGTTGTGCTTGCGCTTCAGGTACTGAATGATCGACTCGTTCATCTCGTCGCCGGCGATCCGAATGGAAATGTCGGTCACGATACCGGACAGCGAAATCACGGCGATCTCGGTGGTTCCGCCGCCGATGTCCACGATCATGCTCCCCACTGGTTCTTCCACGGGGAGGCCCACACCGATGGCCGCGGCCATGGGCTCGTCTACCAGGAAGACCTCGCGAGCGCCGGCGTGCTCGGCAGAGTCCCGCACGGCGCGTTTCTCCACCTCTGTGATGCCCGAAGGGATGGCAATCGCCATTCGCGGCCGGATGAAGCGGCTACCCTGCGCCTTGCGCACGAAGTAGCGGATCATTCGCTCGGCCAGCTCGAAATCCGCGATGACGCCGTCGCGCAGCGGCCGAACTGTGGTGATCTCGCCGGGCGTGCGCCCCACCATCTCCTTCGCTTCGGAGCCGTAGGCAACGATCTCCTGATCGCTGCGTCGGATGGCCACGATCGAGGGCTCGTTGACGATGATCCCCTTGCCCCTCACGAAGACCAGGGTGTTCGCGGTTCCGAGGTCCATCGCCAGGTCGTTTCCCAGCATCCCGAAAATCGAAAATGGCATCCTGCTTCCTCTCTCCTTGGTCCCAGCCCCTACCCGTGCATAGGGTCGAATCTATTCCCCTCGCCTCGCGGCGGGTGAACAGGCTAATGCAGCATGCAATTCTCCTGCCAGCGCTCGATCATTGCCTCGCGTCGTCGGCCCTTCGTTCGCAATGAGGCAGCTCGGCGCCGCCTCGCAAACCCGTGTAGGGGCGGCACCGCTCTCAATCAGTGGCGAAAATGGCGCACACCCGTGAAGACCATGGCCATCCCGTGTTCGTTGGCCGCCTGGATCACCTCCTCGTCCCGGACCGATCCACCTGGTTGAATGATGGCAGTCGCGCCGGCCTCCGCGGCGGCATCCACGCCATCGCGGAATGGGAAGAAGGCGTCCGATGCCACCACGCTGCCGTTCAGAGCCAGCCGGGCGTTCTTCGCTTTCCAGATCGCCAGTTGCACGGAATCGACGCGGCTCATCTGGCCAGCGCCAATCCCCAGCGTCCGGTCCGATCGGGCGAAGACGATGGCATTCGATTTCACCCAGCGGACCACCTTCCAAGCGAACCGCAGCGCCGCCCACTCTTCATCCGTCGGAGACCGCTCCGTGACCACCCGCGCCCCTTCAAAATCGTCGCGGACGCTCGAATCGAACTCTTGCAAGAGCCAGCCGCCCCAGATGGATTTCACTTCCCAATCGCCCCCGCTCCGCCGCTGGTCGAACGGCATCGTGAGCAAACGCAGGTTCTTCTTCCGGGTCAAGATCTTCAGGGCTTCCGGGCTGAAGCTGGGCGCCACGACCACTTCCAGAAACAGCGAGTAGAGTTTTTCCGCGAGCTCGGCATCCACTTCCCTGTTGCTCGCCACGATCCCGCCGAAGGCTGAAACCGGATCGGTGGCCAGAGCCTTGTCGTACGCTTCGCTACAGGTGCTTCCCACGGCGATGCCGCACGGATTGTTGTGCTTCACGATACACACAGCAGGTTCGTCGAATTCCAGTACGGCCCCGACCGCCGCATCGGCGTCGAGCAGGTTGTTGAAGGAAAGCTCCTTGCCGTGCAACTGCTCCAGCTTCCCAAGTCCGGAGCGCGGCCCCCTGAAATAGAGGGCGGCGCCCTGGTGCGGGTTTTCACCGTATCGAAGGTCTTTGGCCTTCGCCAGCGTCAGCGAAACCACCGAGGGCCATTTCTCCCCCGCCTCGGCGCTCAGGTAGCTCGCGATTGCGCCGTCGTAGGCGGCCGTCCGCTGAAACACCTTCCTTGCCAGTCGTTTCCGGGTTTCGTAGCTCAGCGAACCCTGTCCGGAATCCATCTCCGCGAGCAGTTGGGGGTAGTCGTCGGGATCCACGACCACGGCCACAGACGGGAAATTCTTTGCAGCCGCCCGGATCATCGTGGGTCCGCCGACGTCGATCTGCTCCAGCGCCTCCCCCAGGGTCACTCCGGCCTGGGCGACGGTCTTCTCGAAAGGGTACAAATTCACCACTACCAGATCGATCGGCAGAATGCCCAGTTCCTCAATCTCTTTGAGCTGGCCCGGATCATCCTTTCGCGCCAGAATGCCCGCCAGGATCTTTGGATGCAGAGTCTTGACGCGCCCGCCGAGGATCTCGGGGAAACCGGTCACTTCCGAGATCGGCTTCACCGGAATCCCTGCCTCCCGCAACGCTCGCTCCGTGCCCCCCGTGGATAGGATCTCGACGCCGTGTTTGGCCAGTCCGCGTCCCAGGGTCTCCACGCCCCGCTTGTTCCAAACGCTCACTACAGCCCGTCGGATTCTGAGCAAATCAGCCATCGTGCTTTCCCGCTCCGTCATTTCCGTAGAGCCGTTCGCCGCGCCAATTCCCGAATAGGTATGTCGAGAATCTCGTACTTGCGCCAATTCGGATCGTCGAAGTGCCACCACTCCGACGGAAGAGGTAGAAAGCCCTCGGCTCGCATCGCTTCTTCCAGGATGCGGCGATTGCGACGCGCTTCTTCGCTACAGCCGGTGTAGTCCCGATGAGCTCTTTCGGTGAAGTCGTCGAAGCCGCTCGGCATCTCCAGTTCACGGCCGGTCGAGTCCACCAGCGTCACATCCACCGCGGCTCCGCGATTGTGGCGTGACCCCTTCCGCGGATCTGCCACGTATTTCGGATCCTGGACGAGCTCCCACATTCGCCATTGGACCGAAAGGGGACGGTAGCCGTCCCAGATCTTGAGCCCCAGACCCTTTCTCCGAAGCCGGGCCTGCACCCGCGCCAATCGCTCCGCCGTTCCACGCCGCAAGAAACAACGGGCCGTGTCGTACAGCACCTGCCCAGTGAAGTTGTCCGGCGTAGCGTATTTGAGATCGACGATGATGTCCGGAATGATTTGGGTCACATCCACCAGGTCGGCGTCGGAGGGTTGACGGCTCCCACAGGCGAGGAACAGCCACAGAGAGCAAGCGATGGCCCCGAAGTGGAGGATCGGTCTCCCTTTCCGCAACCACCTCACGTTGACTTCCCGGGCAAGATGCGAACGCGTCTTCCTTCGACCCGAACACGATCTTCAGCGAAATACTGAAGAGCCTCAGCGTACACCTGATGCTCCACTTTCAGCACACGCGCGGCGAGGGTTTCCGCGGTATCGTCGTCCAAAACCGGCACGCAGCGTTGAATCACTGGCGGGCCCGCGTCATATTCCTCCGTCACGATGTGTACCGTCACGCCCGTCACTTTGCAGCCATAATCGAGCACGGCCTGGTGCACGTGGTGACCGTACATGCCCTTCCCCCCGAAGGACGGCAGGAGAGCCGGATGGATGTTCAGAATCCGGTTCCGGAAAGCCTGGACAATGGTGGGACTGATCTTCTTCAGGTAACCCGCCAGCGCGATGAAGTTCACCTCGTGCTCGCGCAGCACTCGTAGCAGTTCTTCGTCGAAAGCCGACTGGGACGGAAACTGCTTCGCGGAAAGGTGAAGGGCAGGAATGTTGTGCGAACGGGCGATCTCGAGCGCGCCGGCATCCGCTTTGTTACTGATCACCACCCGAACTTCGGCGTCCAGGCGTCCCTCCGCGATGGCCCTGAGGATAGCTTCGAAGTTGGACCCCCTCCCCGAAGCGAAAACCGCCAGTTTGAGCTTTGCCAAGTTCGTCCCTTCTCCGATCGGGTCTCGTTCCTCAGCGACAAGAAACCCAAAGACGCAACCCCGGGCCCCCTACCCGCGGCATGCGGCCTGTTCAGCGCTCACCACCCACGACCACGCCTTTCGGCGGCAGCAAGCATTCCCACACAACCTGCTGAAAAATACGGCATTTCCGCGTCCCAGTCAAGCGCCGAAAGCCCCTTGCGCGCGCTCCAGCAATTCGTTACCTTGCCGGGCGGTTTCGGTCTGGAACCGCCTGACCACAGCTTTCGCACCCAACGGGCGGGAAGTCTTCGGGCTTGGCCGACAGGCTCCAGCAAAACGAAGAGCGAGACCTGCGGAGGTGGCTACGCAGCGGTGGCACCAATCTACGCGGGTGCCTCGCCCGTTTTTGCGCCGGTCAGCGCCGCGTGGGGAGCAAATGCGGACTTCCGTCGATTAGCTGCCCGGATTTCCGGATGTACGCGTTTACCCGTAGCGACAGGGTAACGAACAGAGGCAGGATGCAGCAAATGAAACGGCAACTGTGCACTGCAACGTCCTACTCGATGGGAACTGGTGAGCGCACCTCC
>CAYXFI010000088.1:0-1281 GCA_964464205.1 uncultured Cytophagia bacterium | reverse complement strand
GGACCTCATCGTCCGCGGCGGTTCGCTCCGCATCGAGAACGAAGAGCGAATCGTGCGCGGCGACGTCGTCCTGGAAGATGCCGAGCTCGAGCTGAGTAACGCCAAGCTCATCCTCAAAGTCCCCTTCGACGAGGCCCACCCCATCTCGCTGCGCGGTAACACCATTTTGCGCGCTTGCTCGTCGCGGATTTCGGCCGAGCCGTACCAGACCTACGTGGACGTTCAACCTTTGGGAGACTCAGCTCCACGCATCACATCACTGCACACGGACTGGCTGAACCACGCCGGAATTCGCCTCTACGGCGCATCCAGCTTCGAAGCTCACGGCGGCGAGGTTGCCGAGCTCCAGCTACATGACCAGGCGCAGGCCCTCGTCACTGGAGCCTACGTGTACCCCGTGTTCTTTCCGGGACCGGGCGAATTCACACTGCGGGGTCTGACACTGGGGGAGTCGGTGAGCGTACACGTGAGCGGATCTACTGGGTGGCAATTCCGTGCCACCTCGTGCACGATCACCGGTTACCAGCTCGATCTGGTCGAGGGATCCCACGCGGTCATCGAGGATTGCGAGGGCCTGGGGATTTCCCTGCATTCCAGGGGGAAGGAGGTAGGCCAAGTTCAACTGCGCTCCATCACCTCCGAGCGCCCGCAATCACGTTCGTTCGCGGCCTTCGGCGCCACGCTGGAACTTCGGTCCTCGACGCTGGTGACGCTGAACATCTACGTGGTGGGGACGGACAGCGTTCTCGTTCAGGACTGCGTGGTGAACGAAGCTCAAACGGACGGCGAATCGTCGCTCGTGATCGAGGGAGGCACTTGCTACTACAACCTCGTGCAGGCCAGGAATCGCTCCCGGCTCGAGCTCCGAGACGTGGGCCTCGCCCGCTGGCCCGACGGCTCAGGGGGTTCGCTCCTCGCCACAGACGAGGCGAAAATCACCCTTTACCGGTGCAACGTCGCCGGTCTCACCCTCACCGCGATCGGATCCAGCGCGATCCAGCTAGTCGACTGCGCCGGAACGGACTCCTGCCGGATCGTCGAACACGACCAAGGCAAAGTGATTCGGGCACCCGCTCTCTGAACCGACTGGGCTCAACGGTGGGCCGAAAGGAACCGGGCGACGAACGACTCCTTCGCTGGAACTACTCCCATCCGAAGTACCCCAGTCGGGCCAACTCGGCAGGCTGCCGCCCCACTACGCCCGCTCGCGCTCCCTCAATTGCTTTCCAGTCGTCGGCAAACGCCGAAGCGGTGCGCCAACTCCAGCTCCACACCCTAGGA
>CAYXFI010000087.1:0-12176 GCA_964464205.1 uncultured Cytophagia bacterium | reverse complement strand
ATCCGGGCTTACCACGAGAAGCGGGGTAGACCGCGGAAATACGTCCTGATCCCCGATTCGGCGCACGGGACGAATCCGGCCAGCGTGACGATTTCGGGCTACCAGGCGGTGCAGGTTCGTTCCAACCGACACGGCAGGGTGGATCTGGACGATCTTCGCGCCAAGGCTAACGATGAGACGGCGGCGTTGATGCTCACCAATCCAAACACGCTCGGCATCTTCGAGGTCGATGTGGGCGAAATCCGGGAGGTTCTGGATTCGGTAGGCGCATTGTTCTACATGGACGGGGCGAACCTGAACGCCCTACTCGGGATCGTGAAGCCGGGCGACCTGGGGGTGGACGTAGTCCATTTCAATTTGCACAAGACTTTCTCCACGCCCCACGGAGGGGGCGGACCGGGCTCGGGGCCGGTGGGCGTGTCGGAGCGCTTGATTCCGTTTTTGCCGAAGCCGCTGGTGGTCCGGGAGGGCGATGGCTTCCGGTTCGACTGGGATCGCCCGGACTCCATCGGCAAGATACACGCCTTTTGGGGCAATTTCCTGGTGATGGTTCGCGCGTACGTCTACATTCGCATGCTCGGCCCGGATGGGCTGCGAAGGGTCAGTGAGGCGGCCATCATCAACGCCAACTACCTGCTGAGCAGGCTCCGGGACCGGTTCGAACTGCCGTATCCCGAGCGCCCCATGCACGAATTCGTGCTCTCCGGCAGCAGACAGAAGACCCGGGGCGTCCGAACGCTCGACATGGCCAAACGTCTCCTGGATTTCGGGCTGCACGCTCCGACCGTGTATTTCCCGCTCATCGTCCAGGAGGCCATGATGATCGAGCCGACGGAGACGGAGTCGAAGCGCACGTTGGATCAGTTCGCGGATGCCATGCTGCAGATCGCTGAGGAGGCGGAGAGCGATCCCGACGTGCTGAAGTCGGCTCCGCACAACACACCGGTGGGCAGGCTGGACGATGCGAAGGCCGCCCGCGATCTGAACGTGCGCTGGAGCCCGGAGCAGCCGGAAGTGCGCTGAGTGGGGAAGGGCATGGAGTGTGCCGGGGCTCGGGGAGAGCCTCGCCAGGAGGCGAACGAACGGCAAGGAACTGTATGGAAAGGGATCGCCGGAATAGCGAAGAGCGGAAGTTTCGGATTCTCGTCGTAGACGACGTTCCGGTCAACATCCAGTTGCAGCGCGCCTATCTGGAGGCGATGGGCTACGATGTTCTCGAAGCGGAGGACGGCCTGCAGGCCCTCGAGATCGCCCACAAAGAACATCCCGACTTGATCCTCCTCGACGTCATGATGCCCAACATGAACGGGTTCGAGGTGTGTCAGCGCCTGAAGGGTGACCCGGCGACGCAATTCATTCCAGTGGTGATGGTGACGGCGCTGAACGAAGTGAGCGATCGGATTCGCGGGATCGAGGCCGGTGCGGACGATTTCATCTCCAAACCGTTCAACAAGCTGGAACTGCTGGCCCGAGTCCGCTCCCTGCTCCGGGTTAAGCAGCTTCACGACGAGCTGGAGGAGAAGATCCGCGAGCTGGAAAGGGCGAGGGAGAAGCTGCAGGAGCTGGCCATCACCGATGGCCTGACCGGACTGTACAACTATCGGTACTTCCGCGAACGTCTGTTGAACGAGGTGGCCCGAGCGGAGAGACACGGCTTGAATCTCTCCGTGGTCATGATGGACATCGATTTCTTCAAGCACTACAACGACACCCACGGGCACCCAGCCGGGGACGAGGTTCTTCGCGTGATCGGTGAGATCCTGCGGCGCAACGTGCGAAAGATCGATGTTGCCGCCCGGTACGGTGGCGAGGAGTTCGCGCTCATCCTGGTGGAAACCAGTGGCCCGAACGCAAGGCTGGTGGCCGACAAACTGCGCAAGCTCGTGGAGAACTACCCGTTTCCGCACAGAGAAGAGCAGCCAAACGGTCGGCTCACCATCAGCGCGGGCGTAGCCACGTACCCGGAAGATGGAGGCAATGCCGAAGAGCTGATCGCCGCGGCGGACCAGTACCTGTACGAGGCCAAAAAGACGGGCCGTAATCGGGTCATCGCCCGCCAGGATGTGCCTGTGGGCGCGGAAAAGGGGGCGAGGTGATCTTTCGTCAGAGGGCGCACTTTCGAAGTCCCCGCCACGCCCCGGCGTGCCTACGTGGCACCCTGGGCTATTTTGGAAGGATGTGACACTCCTCGATTGGGCGTGAGAGCAAAGCCGAAAGGGCTTCTGACCCGTCGTCGAGGAGGGTTGATAGGGAAGCGCCGGTGGACTTCACGCTGTCGGATTGTGCGGGCCCGCTGGGTGGGGGCCAGCGGCGTTCGACGCGTGTGGTGACGCGACGGATTGGATCGTCAGGAGGACGCCCGGCCGATGCGGCGGGAAGTGACGAAATCGTCGGTGTTCCGGCGAATCTTCGCCTGGATGCTGGTAGGTACCCTGGTTCCCCTCACGCTGTTCATCCTGTACACCGCGTGGCGGGGCGAATCCTCCGCGCTGGGCACCGGCAGCATCTGGCCCTTCTACTTCGGGGCCGTGCTCATCGCCGGTGCTACCGCCTACTACGTGGCGCGAAGGCTCGTCCTGCCTCTCAGGGCGCTGGAACGGGGGGCCCGCGAGATCGCCAGGGGGCGCTTCGAACACCGGATCCCTGTCGAATCTGCGGACGAGATCGGTAACCTGGCCCGCCTCTTCAACTACATGACCACTGAGCTGCACCGGCTGAACGAGCTGAACATCAGCCGCATCATCACCGAGCGGAACAAGAACGAGGCCATTCTTCGCAATCTCGCCGATGGAGTGATCGTGACGGACCTGCACGGCAACGTAATGGCCCTGAGCTCAGTGGCGGAGCAATGGCTGGGAGTGAAAGAGGACGAAGCTCGGGGGAAGCCGCTCGGAGAGTTGTGGCGGAATCGACAGCTCCTGCGTCTCATCCGGCAAATCGCCCGGAACCCCGAGGCGAAAAGCCTGGCGGTGGAGATCGTGGATCGACCCCGCTCCGGATGGCAGCTCCGGACCTTTGAGTGCAAGGCAGCGCCGGTGCTGACGGCGGAGCGCGAGCGTATTGGGGTGGTCACCATCGTGCGAGACGTGACGCGCGAGCGCGAAGTCGACCGGATGAAGACCGAGCTCGTCTCGATGGTGGCTCACGAGCTGCGCTCGCCCCTCACTTCGATTCGAGGCTTTTCAGAGCTGCTGATGGACCCTGACCTGGATCGGGACCAGGTACGCGAGTTCGCATCCATCATCCACGAGGAGACGAGCCGGTTGTCGGAGCTGGTGAACAAGTTCCTGGACATTTCGAGGCTCGAAAGCGGCAAGCTGCAGCCACAAAAGGAGGATCTCGACCTGGCTGAGGTCGTCACCAGTGTGGTGGGGAGTCACGGGAGTCTGGCGCAGGAGAAGAACATTACGGTGGAATGGGAGCATCGGGATGGCTTGCCCACCATTCGGGCGGACCGGCAGATGATGACCCAGCTCGTCTTGAATCTCTTCTCGAACGCTGTGAAATACAGCCCGGCCGGTAGCCGCGTGCGCTTGGATGTGCACAAACGGGGGCGCGAGCTGGTGCTCTCAGTGGAAGATGAAGGGTACGGGATTCCCAAGAAGGATTTGCCCCACATCTTCAACAAGTTCTACCGAGCCTCGAACGTTGACTCATCGGAGAATGGGGCGCAGGGGTCCGGTTTGGGCTTGGCGTTGGTACAAAGGATCGTTCAGATGCACGGGGGGAGAATCCGCGTGCAGAGCGAGGTGGGGAAAGGGACAACCTTTCGGGTGTATTTCCCGCTCACGGAGGGACACGGCAGGAAGCCGCGTCGGGTGCGTCAGGAGGAGGGCTCCACAGCTCGGGATACTACGGAGAGGGTAGATGGGAGACAAAGGCTGCATCCTTCTCGTTGATGATGATCCCAACATGGCCATGATCGCCCGCAAAGTGTTCACACGGGCGGGTTTTCGCTTTCTCGCAGCGGAGACGGCGCACCGTGCGTTCGAGCTCATCGATCAGGATAAGCCTGACCTCGTGATGCTCGACTACATGCTGCCGGACATGGATGGCGAGGAATTCCTGCGCAAATACCAGGACTACGGCCCGGACCGGGCGCCCATCGTCATGTTGACCTGCAGGGCCGACAAGAACGATCGAATGGAGGACTACTTCGAACTGGGTCTGTCGGCGTTCTTGGTGAAGCCGTTCGGGCATCGGGAGCTGGTGGCGATCACCGAGAACCTGATCCACCGGGCCCGGTTCGAGCGCAAAAGGCGCGGAGAGACCCCAGTCGCCTCGGTTCCCTTCGACGGCGAGGGCTTGGACGACCTGGCGACGACCGCCCAGTCCATTGAAGCGCTGGCCTACAGCCTGCTGAACGGCGCGGACGGCGAGCTTTCCGACCGGCAAAAGGTTACCGTGACCGCGATCTACAACGGGTGCAGGCGCCTGCAGAAGATTCTCAAACGGTTGCGTGCTCCGGGGGAGGAGGCCGCGGAGCGGGTTCGTGAGGTGGAGTTCGGGTCATGAAACGACCTCGCGTGCTGGTCGTGGATTCTAATCCAGACCACGCCGAGTTGATCGCGAAAACCCTCGAGCACCACATCGACGGTCTTCAGGCGGAGATCGAAGCTTCCGCGGCGGCCGGGCTGAGCAGGCTATCCAGGCGGCGATTCCAGTTGGTGATCGTAGAAAACGGTTTGCCCGACCTGTCGGGATTGCGTTTCCTGCGCGAGATGAGGTCGATGGGGTGCACGACTCCCGTCATCCTGACCTCGGATGCGGCCAGTGAGCGGCTCGCTGTCCGGGCCATGCGGGAGGGGGCTGCCGACTACCTCTCGAAGACGTCGGAATTCTTCGCCGCTTTGCCGCACATCGTCCGGCGAGTATTGGAAACGCACCACCTGGAGTCGCAACTGGAGGACTGGCAACGCAAGTACGCCGAGCTGCTGAACAACGCGAGCGATGCGGTGTTTTTCCTGGACACGAAGGGACGCTTCGTCAGCGTGAATCTGGCTGCCGAACGCTTGCTCGGCCTCCAGAGGGAACAATTGGAGGGCAAGCCGTTCACCGAATTCGTCACGGAGAGCAGTCAGCGTAGGTTGCTGGTCGCTACCCGTCGGAAACCCCGCAAATCCATTCGGGTGAGCAATCTGGAAATCGACGCTCTTCGTCCAGACGGCCGCACGGTGCCCGTGGAACTGAGTGCGTGGCCGATCTTCCGCAACGGACGGGTGGTGGGCTACCAGGCTCAGGTGCGGGAGAT
This sequence comes from uncultured Cytophagia bacterium, assembly GCA_964464205.1. Classification (GTDB taxonomy): domain Bacteria; phylum Zhuqueibacterota; class Zhuqueibacteria; order Oleimicrobiales; family Geothermoviventaceae; genus Zestofontihabitans. The sequence goes on along the minus strand of CAYXFI010000087.1, from coordinate 6,925 downwards.
CAGCGAGCGGAAGGCGGCGCTCGAGCGGGAACGGCAGCTCACCCGCCAGCTTCAGGAGACGGTTGAAAAGCTCGAGCGAAAAACGGCCGAGCTGGAGGAAAGCCAGCGGCTTCAGTCGCAGTTCATCAGCAACGTGAGTCACGAGTTCCGTACGCCTCTCAACGGCATTCTGGGCTACGCGGAACTGCTGCGCGATGGCTTCTACGGCGACCTCACCCAGGAGCAAAGGGAGGCTCTGAAGAACATCGTCTCGTGCGGCCAGCACTTGCTCGAGCTGGTGAACGAGATCCTGGACCTGGCGAAGATCCAGACACACCAGCTCAAGCTGCTGCTCGAGCCCTGCACGCCCAAGGACGTGCTCGAGCCGGTGGTCGGCACCATCCGACCGCTTGTGGAGGAGAAGGGCCTCGAGCTCCGGCTGGGGCCGTGCGAAGAACGTCCGCTCATCCTCTGCGATCTGCAGCGAGTGTACCAGGTGTTGTTGAATCTGGCCAGCAACGCCGTCAAATTCACCGAACGTGGCTTCGTGGAACTGGGCGCCATTCCGCGCGACAGCTACGTCGAGTTCTACGTGCGTGACACGGGCAGCGGCATCCCCGCGGACAAGCGAGAAGAGATCTTCCGTCAGTTCGTACAACTGGACGGCTCCATTTCGCGCAAGCACGGAGGACTGGGAATCGGGCTCAGCCTGTCCCGCCAGCTTGTGGAGCTCCATGGCGGGGAGATCGGAGTGGAGAGCCAGGAAGGGGTGGGGAGTCGGTTCTACTTCACGATCCCGATCTACGCGGAGGAGCAAGAAGCGCCTTTTGCGGTGAACGAGCGGGTAGAATCGGCTGTGTCAAAATCTGACGGACGCTGAGAGTGGCTGAGCGGGAGAACGTACGGAGTTTTGGGGAGGAGTGGTTGGAGGAAAACGGCGCCATCTGGCCGGACGAATCGGGGGTCGGAGCCGCCGCGGTTGAACGCGTACGTCCGTTAGCCCGGGAGGCGGAGAAGCTCCGGGGCTCCGTGCTCGTCGTGGACGACGATCCGGACGTCCGCGAGATCCTCCGGAAAACCCTGACGGCAGCCGGCTACTCGGTCCTCCAGGCGGCCGACGGGGTGGAAGCGCTTGCGATCATCCTCGAGTCACCCCCGGATTTGATCATCCTGGACGAGATGATGCCGCGGATGAGCGGCAGCGAGCTCCTCCGGGAGCTTCGCGAGCGGGGTGCGTTGGATCCGTCGAAGACGGTGGTCGTGATCCTCACGGCTCGCCCCGAGGCCGCGGTGGACAAGAGCGAATACCTCAAGCAGGGGGCCTCGGCGGTTCTATTCAAACCCTTCGGGCACCGCGAAATCCGCATCATCGTGGACAACTTCTTTGCCCTGCGGCGGCTGCGCGCCCAGGCGGCCGAGTTGCGCGTCCGGGCTGAGCGCTCCGAACGCCGTTACCGTGCTCTCATCGAAAGCGCCAACGACGTGATCTTCACCCTGGACCGCGAAGGGCGATTCGTATTTGCCAATGCCTCTTTCGAGAGGGTGAGCGGGTTCGCACGAGAGGAATGGCTTGACAGGTCCTTGCCGGAGTTGATGATCGGCCTCGACCGGGGCCTTTGCCGCGACGCCCTTCGGCGATGCCTGGAGGGGGAAGCGCAGCTCTTCGAAGCGCGCATCGGGCGCCGGGATGGCCGGGTCGTCTACCTGTCCATCAACATGAATCCTCTGCGCGAGCGCAACCGAATCATCGGCCTGGTGGGCGTGGCCCGCGACATCACCGAGCGACGCAGGCTGGAAGACCAGATCCGTGAGCTGAGCGAATTCAACGAGACGATCCTTCGCAGTCTTGGTTCGGGCCTGATCACGCTGGACTACGACCGCCGGATCACCTTCGCCAACGAAATGGCCAAACGCATCGTGGGGATGGAAAGCGAGGACCTGGTGGGGAGATCGATCGACGAGGTCTTTCCTCAGGCTGGGACGCAGATCGTACCGCCGGAGCTGGTGAAGGACGGCGGGGCTTTGACGAGCCGGGAGACCGTGTACACACGCCGCGATGGGCGGAAGATCTACCTGGGCTACTCGGTCACCTGCCAGCAGCCGGGCGTGGATCGCCGTGTAGCGGTGGTGCTCACGTTCCGCGACATCACGGAGGTGAAGGAGATGCAGGCCCAGGTGTTGCGGATGGATCGGCTGGCCTCACTCGGTGTGCTGGCGTCGGGAATCGCCCACGAGATCCGCAATCCGCTGGCCGGAATCAAGATGATGGCGCAATCGCTGGAGGAGGAGATCCCACCCGGCGACGCGAAGCGGGAATACCTGGACCGGATCGTCAGGCAGGTAAATCGGCTGGACGAGCTCATCCGCGTGTTCTTCTCGTACGCCCGCCCACGCCAGCCGGTGCGGCGCCGGTACCAGGTGCCGGAGATCGTGGCGGAGGTGCGGGCATTGCTGGACAAGAAGCTCCGGAGCCGTGGCATCGAGTTCCGCGAGGACTACGCGAGCGCCCTGCCGGATGTCTTCGTCGATTTCCACCAGATGCAGCAGGTATTCATGAACCTGTTCCTGAACGCGATCGACGCCATGCCGGAAGGGGGGCGATTGGTGGTGCGGGCGGAGCCCGTGCGAACCACTCTGCACGCGGTGGAGCGGCGCGGACGTACCCGACTGCGCCCCGTGAGCGGGCTCTTCGTGCGCGTTGAGGTGGAGGACACGGGGAAAGGGATCCCCGAGGAGATCCTCGGCAACATTTTCGACCCGTTCTTCACCACCAAGGCTCAGGGGATGGGGCTTGGCCTGTCCATCGTTCACCGGATCGTGGAGGAACACGGGGGAGAGATCGCCGTGACCAGCGAGGTGGACAAGGGGACCCGTTTCACCCTGCTCGTGCCAACGGAGGAAATGGAAACATGAAGGCCACCATTCTGATCATCGAGGACGAGGAGGTGGTTCGCTGGGCCCTTCGTGACATGCTGAAGCGGAGAGGGTACTCGGTTCGCACGGCTGAGACGGGCGAGGAGGGGCTTCGGCTGGCACGCCAGGAGGTGATGGATCTCGTCCTGCTCGACGTGCGGCTCCCCGGGATGAGTGGCCTCGATGTGTTGCAGAAGCTGAAAGAGGAGGACCCGGATCTGCCGGTGATCATGGTCACGGCACACGAGGACGTCGAGCCCGTGATTCGGGCGATGAAGCTGGGCGCGTACGACTACTTCATCAAAACCGTCGATCGGGAAGTTCTGCTCCATTCGATCGAAAAAGCGCTGGAAACCAATGCCCTCAAGCGGGAAGTGGCGCGCCTGAAGGCTGAACAGCAAACCCGGGCGGAGATCGGTCTCCTTGGCGTGAGCAAGGCGATCCGCGAAATACGGGAGCTCATTCGGATGGTGGCGGCCACGCCGCGTACCTCCGTCCTCATTCAGGGGGAAAGCGGCACCGGTAAGGAACTGGTGGCCGACGCGATCCACGCGATGAGTTCCCGGGCCGACAAGCCGATGGTGAAGATCAACTGCGCCGCCATCCCGGAAAACTTGCTGGAGAGCGAGCTTTTCGGGTACGAGCGCGGTGCTTTCACGGATGCGAAGAAGGCGAAGAAGGGCCTGTTCGAACTGGCCGACGGCGGCACTCTCTTTCTGGACGAGATCAGCACCATGAAACCCGCGCTCCAGCCGAAGCTGCTGCGGGTGCTGGAGACGAACGTGTTCCGTCGGGTTGGCGGCGTGTCGGATGTGCAAGTGGATGTGCGGGTGATCGCCGCCACCAATCGCAACCTGATGGAGTGCGTGAAAGAGGGCAGCTTCCGGGAGGATCTCTACTACCGCCTCAAAGTGATGGAAATTGTGATCCCGCCCCTGCGCGAACGCAAAGAGGACATCTTGCCCCTGGCCAAGTTCTTCCTGGAAACGCTGAACCGCGAGTTCGGGAAGAACATTGAGGGAATTTCGAGTCAGGCCGAAGAGTTGTTGCTTGCGTACCACTGGCCGGGGAACGTGCGGGAGCTGCGCAACGTGATGGAGCGGGCCACAATCCTCTGCACCGGCAGGGTGATCGAGCCGAAGCACTTGCCCCTGGAACTGCAGCGAGGCGAATTGCAGGTGGTGGATACGGCAGGCACGGACGAGGGGGACGATTCTCTGGCCGCAGTGGAACGCCGGCACATCCTCCGCGTGCTGGAGAAGGCGGGGGGCAACAAGTCGAAGGCGGCACGGATGCTCAACATCTCCCGATCCACGCTGCGAGAAAAGCTGCGTCAGTACGGAATCCAGTGAGTTCCGCGGAAACACCTTCTGCGCGCTGGCTGGGGGGAGAAAAGACTCCTTCAAAACCTTCCCGCCGCTGAGCCACACTGAGTCAGGGAACGCGGGGCTCAGCCCGAACAAATCGGGACCGGTTCTCTGCCACGGCGTATTCGTGAAAGTCCGAATCCACTGAAGCGAAGTTGCGCCGCAAGCGCGTCTGCAACCTCACGGAATTCGAGCACCCGTCAGAGCCAAGAGGACGACGACAGATTACCCAATCCGACGTGCTCAGCCGGTCACAGAGGAAGACTATTTCAGTCCCTCGCGACATTCTCCGCGTTCGCTGCGGCCCTGCGGTAGGCGAGAGTCTTCGTGGCGACTGGTTTGAGGGGGAGCGCAGTCATCCCGGGATGAGTGCGATGTTCCCGGGGGAAAATGGTGGGGATCTTCGGGCGGAATCGCTTGCAACCGACCGGCGAGGGTGGTACATTAGGTTTAGTTTGAATGGCGGAAGACGGCCCGTAGAGCGGGCACGTTCTGCGGCCGAGGGTCCTTGTAGCTAGATAGCCACGAGACCGGATTGGACGTGCGAGGTTCTGAGAAGGTGGACATTCGCGACCTGAGAACTAAGCAGTACGCGAACGGAACGCGGGCCTCCGTGCGCCGCAACGCAGGAGTCTGTGCGTGCGTCTGTACCTGTGCGTGTCCGGCGATGTACCGCCTGTGGCGGGCGGGCCCTCAACCAGATTCAGGTTGATTGAATCGATTCAAGGATCGATGATCGGAAGCCCACCCGCCCGACGGCGAGTGGGCTTTTTCGTTGTGGGCCAATCCAGTCAGCAGACGGGAGGAGAAGATGGGAAGGATCTTTGATGGAATCGAGGAGACGATTGGCAGGACTCCGCTCGTGAAACTCCGCCGGATGGTGCCACGGGACGGCGCGGAGGTTCTCGTCAAGCTCGAGTCGTTCAATCCGATGGCCTCTGTGAAGGACCGGATCGCAGTTTCGATGGTCCGGGATGCACTGGAGAAGGGCAAGCTGAGGCCGGGCGGCACGTTGATCGAGCCGACATCGGGAAACACGGGCATTGGCCTGGCGTTCGTCGCTGCGGCCCTGGGACTGCGCTTCATCGCCACCATGCCCGAGCACATGTCGGTGGAGCGCCGGAAGCTGATGCAAGCCTTCGGAGCGGAGATCGTGCTCACGCCTGCGGAGGAGGGCATGAAAGGCGCAATTGCCAAGGCGAGGGAGCTGCAGGCAAGCACTCCGAATTCGGTGATCTTGGATCAGTTTGCGAATCCGGCCAATCCGGCGATCCACGAAAGGACGACTGGACCCGAGATCTGGGAGGACACGGAAGGAAAGCTCGACGCTTTTGTGGCGGGCGTGGGCACCGGGGGGACGGTCACGGGCGTGTCCCGCTTTCTCAAACCAAAGTTGCCCCATTTGAAGGTGTTTGCGGTGGAACCGGAGGGCTCTCCCGTCCTGTCCGGCGGCGAGCCCGGCAAGCACGCCATCCAGGGCATCGGGGCGGGATTTGTCCCGGACGTACTGGAGATGCAGTGGGTGGACGAAGTGATCCGCGTGAGCGATGAGAACGCGCTGAGTACGGCGAGGCGGCTCGCCCGCGAGGAGGGGATCCTGGCCGGGATCTCTTCCGGAGCCGTCCTGTGGGCTGCCCTCCAGGTGGCGGCCCGCCCGGAATTTGCCGGAAAGCGCGTGCTGACCGTGTTGCCCGACACGGGAGAGAGGTACCTTTCGACGGAACTCTTCGAGTGACCGGAACAGGAGGTGATGGGAATGATTCTGGTGGATGAGATACGATCGGCCTTTCGATACGACCCCGCGGCGCGGAACGTACTCGAGGTGTTGCTGGCGTACCCCGGCATTCACGCCATCTGGTTGCACCGGATTGCCCACCTGCTGTGGCGGTTGCGTGTGCCGGTGTTGCCACGTTTGCTTTCCCACTTGGCTCGGTTCCTGACCGGTATTGAGATCCACCCAGGCGCCAAGATCGGTCGTGGTGTGTTCATCGACCACGGCGCGGGTGTTGTCATTGGCGAGACGGCTGAGGTGGGGGATGAGTGCGTGCTCTACCAGGGCGTGACGCTCGGCGGTACCACGTTCAACCGCGGGAAACGCCACCCCACCCTCGAGGATCACGTGATCGTTGGGGCTGGGGCGAAAATCCTGGGGAACATCCGCATTGGCAGTCACAGCAGGATCGGTGCCAATGCTGTGGTGCTGAAGTCGGTGCCTCCGCATTCGGTAGTGGTTGGAGTGCCAGGCAGGATCAAGAAGATCGCGGGCAAGGAGCCCGAGCCGCTCGAGCACGATAAGCTGCCCGACCTGGTGGCGGAGGAGTTCTCCCGCGCGTACCGAAGGATCGAACGGCTCGAGCGCGAGCTCGCTGAGCTCCGGAGCAAGCTGGTGGAGGAACGCGTCTCGTGAGCGGCGCTGTGCGTCCGGGGTTGCCAAACGGTCCTGTGGATGTCCGGATGCTCTGGGCGCGGAGTCCGACGGAACCCGCGCCAACGGATTTCTGTCAGTGCATTTGAAGCTGGTTCAGTAAGCTGATTGCACCGGACTGCGGAATCGAATTGTGTTTCCGACAGGACCGGGACCAGGAAGCAGCCGGCTATGGCCAATTCGTGCTCGGGCTTTGGCTCAAGTTTCCCCCTTTTTTTCCCCCCGAAGACCGAATTTGCCG